>JBKQKT010000774.1:0-4470 GCA_052147365.1 Candidatus Korobacteraceae bacterium
CGAGCGTATGATGAACGGGCTAGCGGGGTTTCGGGCGGTCCTTCCAACTTAGCCGAGCACAGAAATACTGTTCGAGCCCGTCGGGCTTGAATTCTGCCCATAGTCCGATTGGATATTCGCCTGAAGCCGTTGCACCTCCTGCTGGATGAAGGTGTATGTCTGCTGGGGGGTGAGGTAGCCGAGCCCGGTGCTTCCGGCGGGAGTCGGATGAAGCTGCTGCCACTCCTGCTGGATGACATTGTATGTTTGTTGGGGGGTGAGGTAGCCGATGCCGGTGGTTTGCGGTGTTTGGCTCGCAAACGCGGCACGGTGACGCTGGCCCAGAGATTGCGCTGCTGGATTCTGGATGTTGACCTGAAGCGAGGAGTAGTCCTTCTGAGCGGCCGAAAGGTTTCCAGCCTGGAGATCTTGCGAAAGCTGGTTGAAAGCATTGGAAATGGTGCTGTTGGTTTGCGCCAAAACAGATGAGCCAGACTGCGGCACAAGTTGCTCCAAGGTGGCAAGGTCTGACTGTGCGGCAGACAAATCGCCCGATTGGAGATCCTGCCCGAGTTGCTGGAATTCTTGCTGAGCCTGCTTGGTGCTGCTCTGGAGACTCTGGTTGGCATAATTAAACAAGTAGTTGCTGGCTATACCGAAAACTGACATGGTTATCTCCTCCCGGAACTGCCGACCAGTAAAGAGTGGAGCCGGCGCCTGGCGCCTGCTGGATGCTCCCTCTGCGCGGCTCCTTTCGGCCTCAGTCCCGTGACTCCGTCCTGAGTAGGGCATGTGGTGTGCCAATTGGCGCCAAACTTCGTGTTTGCTAAACGCCTTCATTTGACGAGGGTTAGCTAGCCGGCATCGGGCTGTGCCGTGCTGACACAGACGGACGCTGCAAAGCCTTCCGCCTTGGACCGGGCATTGTTTGCCTAGTTGCTTGGGAGCTCTGAGGAAATCCAAATCTCACCGGAGCACCGGGTAGTGACTCATTTTGAAAAGAGGAGATTTTAGAATGGCAACCCAAGTGCTACAGGGACGCCAGCTTGAGCCGGTTAAACATAGGAACTCAAAGATCAAAAAGGGGTATGCTTGCGCCGTGACTGTTTGTATTGCTGCAACCTGCCAAGACAAAGGAGAGCCACGCATTGTCGTGTGTGCCGACACGAGGCTCTCATACCCTAACATCGGATCGACGAACACAACCGTCAAGGTTGATGTCTTGGGGCATGGATGGCTCGTTCAGATGGCGGGAGATTGGTCAGCCGTTAGGATTTTGTGCTCTTTGTTGAAAGACCGAATCCAAGCGCAAACGTCTGTCACCCTGCGAAATATTATGAAGGAATCCAAGGAAGCTGTTCGAGAGTTCAAGAGAGGCCCCGCGTTCACCCAGAGCGATACTACGCAATTACTTATTTCCGGTTTTGAAGGGAAGGAACCTCATATACTTTCCGTTTCAATTTTTGACGGAGGAAAAGAACAGATTGAACTTAGAGAGCCCTTTGGCTCAATCGGAAGCGGTTTTGGAGTGGCAGACATTCTCTTGAGTTTAAGAGAGTGCCGACCAGATATGCCGCTGCCTTACGTAGCGTACTTAGTTTACGAAGCAAAGCGGTCATCCGAGAAACTTGGGAGCGTTGGCACATTCACCACTTTGTCCGTTCATTCGCCCAACATCACAGACCTTAAAGACAGAGCCTACGTAAAGGTATTGAGCGAAGTAGGGATTGTCCAACTTGAGGCGTATTATCGCGGTTTGTGGAAGGTCCCCGTGGCAACGTTCCCCGATTTCACCGAAGACTTTTTTATTGATCTAGAAGCGATACGATCTCACCAATTTCCCAAACGTGGTCAGTGATCCCCGATTCCATCGCCGGCGTAACTCGCAGCGACTTATGAATCCGGCAGAAGTTGTAATGCATATAGTGAAGCGCGACTTGATAGGCGTGGTTCTCGGCTTTCTTTGAAAACCCGTTCGTCAGTCGCGTGAACCGACGCATCCCCATCCGCATCGTGAGGTTCTGACGTTCAATGTAGCTTGTCGAAACATGGTGCATGTCCGGCCTGCCTTGAACGACCTTCGCCTCAGCACTGACGCAGACCGCCGGACTGTAGCGGGTTTCCTCTTGCGTAGATTCATAAACCTTCACGAGCACGGCATAGTCAATGTCCGCTCCGAAAGCCCCTTCAACTGCATCCAAGTAAACCCTAAGTCCGTCTGTCGTGAGTTGCACGCGATTCGCAAGGCGGTCTTTCAGGTCATCTATAAAAATTCTCGCCGTTCGCGCATCTCGCCTGCCGATCATGAATGACGGAACAAGTTTTGTGTCCGCGTCAATGGCGACCCAGGTCCAGATGTCACCGTAACCAAACCTGCCTTTCTTGTCGGAAGGGACGTTCTTCTCTTTTGCGTAGCAGAAGCACCAGATTTCATCGCATTGGATGCGCTTGCATTTCAGGCCGCGCAACACACGGTCCTGATAATCAGCGCAGGCGCTACCAATTCTCGGCAGCAAATGAAGGACGGAGTTAAAGGCTACATCGCAGAGTCTAGATGTAGCGCGAAGAGAGTTTCCCTCGACAAGCGAGTTAATAATTTGCGTTTGCTTTTCTCGGCTCAGCGTGTTCATAATGCAATCATGCATGAGCCTGTAAAGCATGTCAAGAGAAATCTTTTGCTCGCGCAAAGATTTTTGCTGTAATCTTTCGACCGCTTCCCCAGGAACAGGAGGACCTATGACGACAAAAGAGTTTATGGTTTCGATGTTCTCGAAACTTTATGAGCACGAAAAGTTGATCTTCGACCTAACGGTGTTCGACCAAGCGCTGCTTTCTGCCGTGAAGGAAGCCTTCCCCGGTTTGGATTATGAGAAACATCGTCTGGCCGCAATGCAGACCGAATCATCGAAGAAAGCGCTTGAGTCGTTGCGTCAGACTGGCGATCTAGTCGAGAAAGCAAAGAAGATACTTGAAGGCGTTTAACAGTTGACATGCGCACAAATCCCCTTTATCGTGAGATTGTGCCGCACGATTACTAAGGCCCCGACTGACATCGGGGCTTTTCCGTTTCCGGCTATCTTACCATAAAACTCTTAACCGAAAGGAAAGCCGATGACCGCGATTATGTTTGCAGTCCTCTTTTCAGCCGGTATGGTAAGTTGGTTCCTAGTTGACATCAGACGCGATCTTGGAAGAATAGCAAAGACTTTGGAGACTTTAGAGGAATTGCTCTCCAAAAGATTTCGAGAAGAGAATCATTAAGGGTTTTTCTTCCATCGCGCCTTGGCTGCGTTCGCCGCTATCGAAGAACGCTTCCTGGCCGAGAGAGCCTTCGCCCTGGCTGTGCCCCCCTTCAAACCGCCCCTCCGTCCGATGTCCGCAAGGTAGGCAGAAACCGGGGACCGTTCCGGCTCCGGCGGGTCTGGTTGAGCCTCGCCGGTTGAAAGTTTGACGACCTCGTAGGCAAGTTGATTGCTGTCACGCGGCATCCGTTTTTGGCGTATCATAGCTCTATTGTGACACGCCGAGAGCCTGAGTCAAGAGGCAGAAAAATCAAAATGAGTCACTACCGAGCACCGATGAGACTACCCTTTACCAAAAGTGCACCACACTCCGGGCCCCGCAGGGGGATGGCTTGCCGTCCTCCTGCGCGTCGACGAGGACATGGCAAGCCCTACTCAACCTCAGCCGCTCGCAGTTGATCGCTTACCATGAACATGGGATTATGACCCCATGAAAACGGGACAGGTTAGCAATAAGTGACCACCGATATCCGGCCGGTTTCGTCCACTTTCCGAGGAGGTCGCACAGCCCATGCCAGTCGTCATTTCGTTGAGTGAATTCATTGACGCCATCGAGTCTGCGACCGATGAGGCCGACTCCTACCTCGATCCGGATTCAGGCGAGATCGCCTATGTGACCGATGAGATGCGGGACTTGGCTCAGGAGGGAGAGGACGAACACACTCCGGACTGGATGCGCGGGGACCTTCCAAAAGTCCGCGAAGCGCTGGAATCCGGCCGTTTCCTATCCCTGCCGACCGAGTTTCACGTGCATGAGTGGGCTATCATGGAAGAGTTCTCTCAGGACCAGGAAAATGACCGCGTGCGCGGGGCGCTATTGGACGCGATCCATGGGTCAGGTGCGGTTCGCATGTTCAAAAGCACCGTTCGACGCCTCGGAATCGAAAAGGATTGGTACAAGTTTCGCGACGAAGCCATCAAGCAAATCGCCGTCGAGTGGTTGGAGGAGCATCATCTGCAGTATAAGTAAGCGCGACGTTATAAACCGTGAATTGAACCTAAGCTTGTTCGGGCAACCCCCGCGGCACAAGAGCTCGGCTGAGCGCAGGAAAGGGCGACCCCCTCACCCGGCCCGCCCCGGCTGGAGAAGGCGTCGGCTGCGGACCACCCTCTCCCCCGAGGGGGAGAGGGGACTGCCGCGAAAACCCGAGGCCCAGCCAATTGCCAGTGCCCACTACCCACTGCCCAC
>JBKQKT010000775.1:0-11402 GCA_052147365.1 Candidatus Korobacteraceae bacterium
CTTCGCTATGATTCATCTTTTCCTCCACTTGAATTCAACGTCGCTGTCTCTCAGATATTGCAAGCGATTCAGGCGTCTGCGCTCAGAGGCGCGTGATTGCCAATATGTTTCACATATTCGACCTTGAATTCCTGCTTGGCGCGATGCAGAAGAACCCGCAAATATTCTCGTTCGACGCCGAACTCCTGGCACACCTCATCACGATCACGCTCGTCGAGAAAGACCGCTTTCAGCAAAGAACGGTCACGCTTTGACAGGCGCATCAGGATCGCCCGGACGTTTTCTTTGATTTGCCTGGCCGATACGATGTCCAGAACATCGGCACCCGTCGCAGCCGGCTCCGGCGCGCCCTCCGCATCCAGTGACTCGCTGCGGCTTGAGGAACGGTAGTGCTCAAAGAGAACATGATTACAAACATTGTTTACGAATGCGCCGAGACTTTCAGGCTGGCGCAGACCACCATCCTTGCGCAGGACCTGAAGTACCCTGGCAAAGGTTTCCTGGCAAACATCGTCTATAGCGTGGGAAGACTGAAGCCGCGAGCGGAGCTTGAGTTTAAGCAGTGCGGTGAAATATGCGACAAAGTGCTCCTGCGTCTGGAAGTCTCCCGCGCAAAGATCCTCTACGTATTTCGCATCGAACGAATGGAATTGCAAGGTTCGCCCCGTCATCGGAAGAGACGGGTATAGTATCTCAGCCGGCGTCGGCGATTGAAAACATGTTGGCCGAGGAGATTTTGAGTGACTCCGGCAATTCCTGGGTGAGCCGCGAAGCGCGTAGCGAGGATGCGCTGCGTTCATGATGCGACCCCGAATAATCCGCTTGCCAGCAAATAAAACGCGTCTCTGGAGTCGACCAGCTGCACCGGCTGGACGGGAGTGAACCTGTAGAGCCTTCCCGTAGCGGTTCCGCTCACAGCGATCTCAAGACGTCCAAGGTACTCAACGTTCACACGGTAATCCGGCTCCGGCTTGTCGCGTTTGAAATGAGTCCGCACTCCTTGACTACTCATGCCGATTGACCTCGAGCTCATGAGCGGGCACATTCCCTGCGGAGAAAGCATAATGAGTCCTTTTCGACAGTGTTTCGAAAAGCTTGGCCCCTGCAGAGAACAGCTGCCCGCTGAATAACAAGCCGATCCAGCCTCTTGTCAGCCATATTGCAACGAGTAGTGACATCCAAAGGCTCAAACAAAGAATCAGATTCGACGCGTAGACGGCCATTCCAGTGCGGCGCTGCGCAGCCAGGCGAAGAATTGGGGTTGGGGACATTTGGTGCTTCGCCTCGACCCAATGCGGTAGCCACGTTGTCTTGACCCGTAGGCTCGTTGCCGCGGCAGTAACGATTGCCTTCATCTCAATTCCAGTTCGTTGGCTTCTGGGGCGCGGGCGGGACCCGCCCCGAAGGACGAGTCCCGCCCGCTTTGGGGGAGGACGCCAGACTGGAGTTTGTCGATTTCTGATCGCCAATACGGATGCGGCCAAGGCTTCCGCTCCGTACCGGCTCTGGCGACCCAGCAGTGTGAAGCTCTGGCCGCAATCAGTTGATTTTTGGAAGAGCTTTCTCTGTGCATAAATCGCCATCCTGATCTCCGCCAACGCACCGCTGAATCAGCAAAGTGGCCGCGCTTGCGAAGGGTTCAATTTCAGCGCCCTTTTCCGGGCTCGATGGGTAGTGCAGCACTCGAAGCGATCGTTTCAAGCTTTTTTGAACAAATTTCGACCGGAGTGGCGCACAGCTATGGCGTCGGAAGTTTTTTTGGCATCCCATTGAAACGATCGCCCCCGAATCATCACCATTCGACATATCGTTAATGAATCCGCCTGGTGAGTGCTCTTGCCGCAATTCATGGTTTCGTTGCTTCCCTGAGTCGTTTTCATCTGCCGGGCCATGAACCATGCCAATTCTCATCTGAAACGAACTTCACCTCGAAGCTTTGTGCCAGATCTCGCGCATTCTGAAGCAATCGTCCGAATCCGCACCTCAGCCGGTTTTGCAAACCACTCCTAGGAGAAAACGCCATGTCTGCTGCTCATGCATTGGTTTCAATGGACCCGCCTGCTTCGCTTAACGGGCTTCTTCTATCTGAAGCAATCCGGGGGCTGGCCGGAATGGCCGGCGACTCTGCGCACCCTGACGGGATCAACGACGGGCAGGATCGGTCCTCGGTGGCGGTATTGGTTGACACGGAAGTTGACGGAGCGCGATATCTGCTGGTGCGGATGCCAAAGCCGGAACGCCAGGACCCGCCCGGGCACGCCCTTAGCCCGCGATCGCCCCGCAACTCTGCAGATGGCCCGCCAAGCGAACGCCGCAGTCGATTCGGAGATCTTCGACGCGTTCTTGTTGCCGAAGGCGATAGCGACACGCGGCTTCGCCTGCTTTATCTACTTCGCGAATGGGGATTCAGCGTTGTCGTGGCAACAGACGGAATAGAGGCCCTCGGTGTCGTTGAACTCCAACAGCCGCCTGATTTCTTTTTCATTAACCGGTCGCTGGCAGGTATGAACGGCATCGAGCTATGCCGGCGGATCTGCGACCGTTTCAGTGAGCATTCCCCCTACATCGTCATGATGGGCAGGCCGACCGGCCGTCAGGACGTCGTCGAATCTTTGGAATCCGGAGCAACCGAGTACCTGACCACGCCTTTTGACGAACAGGAGTTGAGAGCTCGCCTCATTGTTGCGGTTCGCGCGCTCGACCGCCACGAAAACTTGATCAGTTCGCGCGAGCAGTTTCGCGACCAGGCGGCGCGAGATGCACTTACCGGTGTCTGGAATCGAAGAGGAATTCTTGAGATTCTGGAACGGGAGCTGGATCGCGCCGAACACAATGGCAGATCAACGGGGGTCCTGATGCTCGATCTCGACCATTTCAAAAACGTCAACGATGCTCACGGGCACTTGGCCGGCGATCTGGTTTTGCAGGAAACAGCTCGTCGACTCTGCCGAAAATTGCGCGCCTATGACCGCCTCGGCCGGTATGGAGGAGAAGAATTCCTGATCGTTGTGCCTGCTACCAACGAAAAAGAGCTCTGCGAACTCGCGGAACGCATTCGAGTGTCCACCGAATCGGAGCCGGTTCCCACAGAGCTGATCAATTTACGAATCACCCTCAGCATCGGTGCGGCGATTGCAAAACCAGGTGACAGGTCGAAGGCGAAACTGATTGCCGCCGCAGATGAAGCGTTATACGAAGCGAAGAAACTGGGTCGGAACCGGATCGTATTCGGCCAGTGACTAAATGTACGAGTTTTCGATGCCGACCTTTCCGTAATCCCCTTTCCAGTGCCGCGGTAAATTGTCCAACAGGATCCCGCGAGCAGCACAGTGCCACATTGAAGCGCTGCATTGTATTGTCCTTCGCCAAGATTCCATCTGCGCCCAGCTTTACCGGTTTCGTCTGCCATTCTTACTGCCATTTGGCTGACGAGAGTTTGCGTGTTCAGGCCAAGATGTGTCCAGTTCGGAGGCTCGAATCCTGCGGCGCCGAGAAGTCGGCTAGTCATCGCTAAACACTACGCGGCTGTCAGACCTTCTGTGTTGTATCCGAAGGTATACCTTCAAAGACAGGACAACCCAGATAATCCATCAGACGATAGTTGCTCGAAAGATTCCTCAATCCTGCGGCGTTCTTCGTTACCGATCCCACCTTTTGTGCTGAACACTGACTGCTTCTGGGGAATCGGGACGCTCGTAATTTCCCACGTCGGTCCATTGCGGCCGCGGTTTATGGCGGCGGATCCTTTCTTCCGATCCGCATTCTGGAAGACGGGGTTGTGGCGCGGCGGTTCGCTCACTAAACCGTTGCGCTAATGGCCGACGATTCCAGATCGATGGCGCGAGGAAACAGGATGTTGTTCTCCAGATGAATGTGCTGATGCAGGTCGCGCTCGAATTCCTGCAGGCCGCCATAGAAGGCGTGATAGGTGGGACAGGCGCCGGCAGGAGCGCTGAAGTCATCGCTCAAGCGGCGAATCTCGGCAAGCAGCGCGCCAGCAGCCTCATGTTCACGGGTCATCATGGCAATGGGATTGGCTAAGTTTCCGAAGCATGCGTCGGGCTCAGAATTCCCCGAGGCCTGCGCGGCTTCAAGGCTGGCAATGTACGGAAACAGCACGTTTTCTTCCTTCGCCAAATGGTAAGTTAGCTCGTCGTCGAGTTGCGAAATCGTTCTCTGCATGGCGGGCAAATGAGCCTGCGTATCGCCGTGGCGATTTACGACTTTCTGCGCCAGTGCTGCCAAACGCGGTAACTCCTTTTTCACGTACGAATGATGCGTGGCGACAATATGCTCAATCAGTCGGCCTAGCGAGGCTTGCGCCCAGTCGGTAGATGATGCCGTTTCCGCATTTGCGGCAGAGTCGAGCGCAGCGAGCACTTCGTCAACCTCGAGTTGGCCGGCGGCGCATGCTTCTGCAAGAGGTTTGCGCCCACCGCAACAGTAGTCGATACCGAAACCCTCGAAGACGCGAATGGAAGAGGGTTGTTCGAGGGCAATTTCGCGAACGGTTTTTGTAAGGTCAGCCATGATGTTCTCCTGAGCTGACCTTAAGAGAGTTGCGTCTGCAGCGCAGCGACTTTAGTCACTGGGGGCGAAATCAATTGGCGGCGCGCACTCTTGGCAATGCGCTAGACTTTTCCCCACGGCGAGTGAACACACAGATCTCGCGGTTATCCTCGAAAAGACCGCGCTGCTTTCAAGCCTGTCACGCGCGGAATTCCAGTCGCTGGCGGCGCGGACGGTGCGCAAGCAATTCAAAAGCGGCGAGTTGCTGTTTTCTGAGGACGAACCCTGCCACGGCCTGCACATCATCGCGCGAGGTAAGGTGCGCATCTTCAAAACCTCGGTGAATGGACGCGAGCAGGTGCTGGCGATGAACCATGCGGGCGAGTCGGCGGCCGAGTTGCCTGTGTTTGACGGTGGTCGCTACCCGGCTTCTGCCATGGCGGTCGACGATGTGGAGATTGCCTTTATCTCGCGCGAGGATTTTCGTGCATTTTGCATGGAACATCCTGAGGTTGCGCTCAAAATGCTGGCGGTGGTAGGTGCGCGGCTGCGCAGGCTGGTGGGTATCATCGAGGAGCTCTCATTCACCACCATTCGCCAGCGCCTCATCTCTCTGCTTCTGCGGATTGCTGAGAGCGAAGGCAGGCAGACCCCGCGCGGAATCGAATTTCAATTGCCGGTGAGCCATCAGGAGTTGGCCAGCCAGTTAGGCACTGTACGCGAATTGATCTCGCGCAACCTGATGCGGTTACAAGCCGAGGGGCTCCTCGATGTGGACGCACGGCAGATCGTGTTGAAAGATAAGGCCGGCCTGAACGCACTGCTGACGGCGGCGGCGCAGCAGAGTCAGTGATCGTAGTTATCCGCATTGGGCACAAACTGCATGTAGATTTCGCGCGGGATGTTGGTCTGCCAGTGGCCCGTAGCGCGCGCCGCGCCTATCAATCCAAAAAACACAAGTGCCAGCACCGCTGCGACTACCTGCGGTTTGAGTGCGCAATGCCACCATCGAGCTGCAACAGCTTCGGCCGGCAGGCCATCGGAGGTGCGCGACCTGCGTGGCGCGAGCGAGAGCTGCAGCGCGTGCTCCGCGGGGCACACCGCAATGCACTCCATGCACCCAGTGCACTCGACCGACCGGATCTGCACCAGCCTGTCCACAGGCAGATGCGATGGGCAGGCCTTGTTGCATTTGCCGCAGTCGATGCAGGCTTGAGCGTCACGGCGAATTTTGACCGGGCTGAGAATGGAGACAATGCCCATCAGTGCTCCGTATGGGCAGAGAAAACGGCACCAGAAATTCTGGATAAGGACTGAAAACACGACAAGCGCCGCTAGCACTGCGATTCCGAGGGTGCCTATGTTACGAAAAAAGTTAAGCATCTTCACGTCTGCCACGATCCCAAACGGCGACACCAGAAAATCGCCGAGTTCCTGCACCGTCATGGTGAAAACAGCGAAGAGAAAGAAAGCCAGCAGAAAATACTTGACGCTGCGCAGCGACAGATCGAGCCACAGCGGCACGGTAAAGCTGCGTCGAAACAGCTTGCGTCCCAGCTTCCACAGATATTCTGAAACCGTACCGACCGGGCAGAGCCAGGAGCAGAACGACTTCTTAACCAGTAGACTGCACAGGACAAAGACGCAGACAAGAACCATTGCCGACGGATGGATCGCTGGAATATGGTGTTTGACGAGATAATACCTCAGGTTCATCAGGCCGGCGATCGGCAACCAGCCGTCCAGGCCCGCAGGGCGCTCGATATAGGGCGAATTGCCCTGGCTCTCAAAATACCGGACCCACAGTACAAATCGGATCCCGATATATGCGTTGAGCAGAAGTAAAGCAATCTGCACAGAACGGCGAATCTCTTGCGAGCGGTCGGGCGATGATCTGCGCACCAGAAGTTTCTTCTGCTTTGCCGGGACGTTGTGGGTCGCTGCAGCCTCGCCCAGGGGCGCGGATAAGGTCAACATGGAATCCTTCTGCGCTTAACGATAGCCGGCGTCCGCAGCCCCAAAAAGGACTTAAGTCACAGCGTTCGCGACGCACTGTGTGCGAAGGTGAGAGGTGGCACGGAGCGCATCGGAGATTCATGGCAGCAGAACAGGTAATCATAAGCAGGATGAGGCAACCACATGAGAGCGCGTGGTTCCTGCCGCGCGAACACGGGGCAACGGCGATGCTGCTCACGCCTATCGTCTGCACCGCGATTCTTGCACGAGCGTGGCGCTGGCAGGAACTGGCGACCCTGACGGCCGCATTCGCTGCGTTGGCCGCCAAAGATCCGATGGTCATATTGGCAAGGCAGCGCTTCGTTTGGAAAACGCAGCATCCTGAGACCATCGCGGCCGCACGATGGTTCACGAGTTGGATGGCGATACTCATCGTCAGCGGGCTGGTACTTGTCTTTGCTTGGCCCCTCAAGGCAATCATCGCCATGGGCCTGGGCGTTGCACTCTTTTCGGCGCTGGCGATCAGCATCAATGTAAAGAACCGTCAGCGCTCCACTCTGTTTCAGATTGCCAGCGCAGTGGCTCTGACATCCAGCTCACTGGCCACTTCGCTTTCGGCGGCAGGAACCATCGCGCCCTGGTGCTGGTGGCTGTGGCTCCTCCTGGCAATGCAAGCGACTGCGGGAATCCTGGTAATTCACGCTCGCCTCGACGCGCGTATTGCCGCGCGTATCGCTTCGCGCCCGGCCGCACCCGCCACAGAGGATTTCCGTCGCGCGGCTCAACTCAGCCTGTTTTTGCTGGCCTGCGCAGCGGTTGCCACAATCGTCCTCGGGCGCGGATGGATCGCATTGGCGCTGCTAGTGGCAGTTATGGGCTACGGGTATGATCTCCGTTGCCAGCGGAATAGTGCAACCCTTCAGATTCCACTCACTAAAGTTGGCCAGCGGGCGCTAGCGCTCTCCGCTCTCTTCGCAAGCCTGCTGATCCTGGGATTTTGGTAACTTTATGGCGTTTTGCGCCTTTCATTACCGCCAAGCTGGGAGCAATTCCCAAGAGCGATTGCAGTGGAATCTTATATCGGAATGAATAATCTGCAGCATATACTACGGTCGGATGAGGGGGAACCGCTTGTGAACAAAAACGATTCAAAACCAAGTGATGGAGATTTCTTTCCTCGAGGCGCGATCGCGTTTTTCGCAGCAATGATTGCGGCCTATGGGCTTATCTGGCTCACGATCTATTTTTTGCTGCTGCATCGGCAATTGGGCCTCTAGGGAGGATCTCGAAAAATGTCGATCAACGTATTTGAGAAGCGTGCTCTCCTGGTGGCTGTAGCGTCGGTCGCGGTGAGCTTGGCATTGATTGCCTATGCCACTTGGGGAATGGGTATCAATGTGCCCACTTGCATCCCCCTTGGGTCAAAGCCCTTTGAGCAGGGCTCGGTAACGAAGCACGAAGGCAAGACCTACGAAGTTCACTATGTGGCGCGGATGTGGGCCTTCGAGCCGAGCGTGCTGCGCGTTCCTACCGGTTCCACGCTGGATATATACGCGGTAACCAAGGACGTGACCCACGGTTTCCTGATCGCCGGAACCAACGTGAACCTGATGCTGGTGCCGGGAGCGGTTGCCAACGGCCGCGTCCATTTCGACAAGCCGGGGGTCTACACCATTGTGTGCCACGAGTACTGCGGCAGAAACCACCAAAACATGAATGCGCGGATCGAAGTAAGCGACCAGATCGCCGACTATTCCGTCGAGGGACTTCCGGCTGATGAAGGCATGAAACTGCTCGATGCGAAAGGCTGTCTCGCCTGCCATAGTGTCGATGGCAGCGCAGGCGTGGGCCCAACCTTTAAGGGCGCATGGGGCGCGCCAGTGGCGCTGGCCGACGGCAGCATCCGGACATTGGACTCTGCGCTATTCCTCCAAAAAGTCCGTCATCCAGACACAATTGCTGTCCAGGGATATCCGCCAGTCATGCCGGACCTACCTCTAACAGATGACGAGATCTCACAGATTGAAGCGTACCTGGAGGGACTGCAAAAATAATGGAACTCCAAACGAACTTGCGCAGGATCATTCTGGCAGAGCTGCTGGTCCCGCTCGCCCTCTTCATCTTCGGCGCCTATCACGGCGTGTTGCAGACGATGTACATGTCGGGAGTGATTCGAGCCACTTCTGTGGCTGGAATCGATTACTACCAGGGGCTGACCGCTCACGGGGTGATCAACGCGATTGTCCTGACGACTTTCTTTGCCGTTGCCCTGGGGTACACGGTGGTCTGCCAGGAATTGAAGTCGCAGGTTTCCATCGCCGGAGCTGCACTGTCGCTGGCGTTGATGCTGTCAGGAGCCGTGATGGCAGCCGTCATGATCTTCCTGGGCAAAGCATCTGTGCTCTACACGTTTTATCCGCCTCTGATGGCTCACCCTTTGTTTTACGTCGGGCTCGCGCTGTTCATTGTTGGTTCCTGGGTGCCACTATGGACGTGGATTCCCGTCTACCTGCGCTGGCGGAAGGGAAATCGGGGCCGGAAGACGCCCATGGGGGTGGTGGGCATTCTTGCCACGTTTACTGTGTGGCAGATGGCGACGGTGCCGGTTGCAGTTGAAGTACTGGTGCAGCTTCTGCCCTGGTCGATGGGATGGACCCACGGCATTAACGTGATGATGAGCCGGACGCTGTTCTGGTTCTTCGGGCACCCGCTGGTCTATTTTTGGTTGCTGCCTACCTACGTTATGTACTACACCATGTTGCCCAAGCTCGCCGGGGGAAAGCTATTCAGTGATTTTGCAGGACGCTTCACATTCATGGCGCTCATTCTGCTTTCGTGCCCGCTGGGCCTGCACCACCAGTTCGCCGATCCGGGAATCTCCACGACCTCGAAGGGGATTCAGGGCGTTCTCACACTCATGGTCGCGATACCGAGCCTTCTGACGGCCTTTACCCTGGCGGCATCTCTGGAATACGCGGCGCGCCGGCGTGGCGGCGAAGGCCTCTTCAGCTGGTGGAACAAGCTGCCCTATTTCAATCCTGAAGTCTGGCTGTTTCCCTATCTTTTCTGCGGCCTCGTGATTTTTATCTTTGGCGGCATCACGGGAATCGTCAACGCTTCCTACAGTATGAACAACGTGGTGCATAACACGGCGTGGATTCCAGCTCACTTCCACCTCACTGTGGGTGGACCCATCTTTCTTGGAATCCTGGGCGGAAGCTTGCTCATCGTTACTGGACTTTTGAAGAAGCCGGTGGTTTCCGGGACCATGGCCATGGTCGTGCCTTACGTGTGGATGGCAGGCACATTCGTCTTTTCGACTGGTCTCTTCATGGGTGGTCTGCGTGGAGAGCCGCGGCGCACCAACCTGGGCTTGACCTATATGAACCCCGCTTCACCCAGCTATCGGTCCGACTGGTGGGTTCCAGCCCACATGGGCCTCATCGGGGGATGCATCATGGGACTCGCTGTCCTGCTTTATTTCATTGTTCTGATTCGCAGCCTGGCGGCTGCGCCGGATGCGGCGGCCTCGCAGACGCCGTTTGCACTCCCGACCAGCGAGCCTTATCACGACGAAGACGTTCCCGGGGTGCGAAACTTCACTCCATGGGTGGTGGCCGCGGTCCTACTATGTGCGGCGGCCTATTACGTGCCTATCCGCGACATCGCGAAGAACGGCATTACTACTGCGCCTGGCTTCAGGCCGGATAGCCCTGCCGCCGTCAATACGACGCATTAAGAAACATGAATCTCCAGCATCATTTTCTTTTACCGGCATTGGCGCTGGCCTTGGCCTCAGGCGCCAGAGCGGTTGCGGTGTCGCCGGCGGGGATCAACGCTGGAAAGATTCCAGATATCACCGTCTGGGATGACGGCAACGTCCAACACACCTTGTGGGATGAATTGCGCGCTGCCGGGACGGGGCCCGTCATTGTCCTGCCGGTCTATACGCGCTGCACAATGAGCTGTCCCGTCCTGGCGCGGATGTTGGTGCAGCAGACCTCGCAGATCAGCGGCGGCATGCCCTATCGAGTGCTTATCTTTTCCTTCGATCCAGGCGACGATGCCCATGCCCTACGCCAGTTTCGCATGCAAAAGAAACTTCCATCCAAATGGATACTCGTGCGCTCTGGAGCTGCAGACATTCGACGCTTCTGCGATTTCTTCCATTACACGGTCCTGACCGAGGGAACGGTCATGATCCACACCAACCAGATGTTTCTGCTCGACCATAATCTCCAATGGCGAGCGACGTTTATCGACCAGAGTTGGAATGCAGCGGATTTGCGCACCTGGATGAGCCGGGCAGAATCACCCGGACTCTTCGGCTGGTTGGCGATGAACCCGGAAGCGATGGTTTTTATCGGGTTCGGTGGACTGTTGCTCAGCCTCATACTCATTTTGGGGGCTCTTATCTTGCGCCCGCGATCTTTGTCCAACGAAGCTATGGCCAATATCCGGCGCTAAGCACAATGGTGGGTGTCTCTCCAGCAGCCGCCGAGCTTAGGCTATTCCGGCGTTAACTGAGTATTCGCCGTCACGCTCAGTGACCGCTCAATGAACTCCGGACTTCCGAGTTCTGAGTGCATGACTGGCCATGCTTCAGTTGCCAATTGTGCACTCGCATACGCGTTTGTCGCGCGGCGGTCGTGCTAGGTATTGCGACGGTGTTGGTCTCGGCAAATCGCCCTCCGGGGCGGCGGTATTGGCGCCAGCCAGAATCTCACAGCCAATACATGTAGTCGAACAAGAATCTGAATAACGGTACTGCCGTCTGCTTATTACAGTCTCTCCAAGGATTACTCCCCGAAAGTCGGCTAGCCTTGACTGATGATGCCGATGCATATGCGTGTTGCCTGTATCTATTGTCCTGTGTCTCAACCCACACCTTTTGACACAGCCGGATCGATGAGATCCGGCCATGTGTTTTGAGTGAT
>JBKQKT010000776.1:0-3141 GCA_052147365.1 Candidatus Korobacteraceae bacterium
GCTTGGATATCTGGCCCAACCGTGATCGCTCTGGGAGGCGGCACCTTCATCCAGGCAACTAATGCGGCGCTGTTGCGAGCCTCTGATGCAAGTGTGGTATTCCTCGACACGCCTATCGAGGATATGCTTCAGCGTTGCTGGCTCGACCCTCAAACCACTCCTGATAACCTGCGGCCGCTGGCTGCTGATCCCGATGCCTTCCGTACCCTCTATGCAGAGAGGCTTCCTCGGTATCGCGACGCCGATTTAGCTGTGAACACCTCAGGCAGGACGGTCGAGGAGAACGCGAGGGAGATTGCCAGCCGCCTGCAGATTGCTCCGCACCAGTAATGAAAGAATCGCGCGCCTAAGGCATGCAAATCACACAAGCGCCAGTGCCTCTCGTGCGGCGGCAATCGTATCGTCGATGTCGCCCTGCATGTGTGCGGTGCTGAGGAATGCTGCCTCGAACTGCGATGGGGGCAGCCAAACTCCGGCGTCGAGCATAGCTCCGTGGAAGCGGCCGAACTTGGCAGTGTCGCAGGTGGCCGCGCTCTCCCAATCGGTAACCTGCTTTCCGGTGAAGAAGAAGGTAAACATGGAGCCGACGCGGTTGGCAGTCATTGCAACTCCTGCTTCGTTGGCGGCTGCGATCACGCCAGCCACAAGTCTGTCGGCATTTTCGTCAAGCTGTCGGTATAAGTCCTCGCGGTTCTCCTTCAACTGGCACACCGTCGCAATGCCCGCAGCCATCGCCAGCGGATTGCCGCTTAACGTTCCTGCCTGATAAACCGGCCCGACTGGCGCAACCAAGTCCATGGTCTTCGCCGGACCGCCATAAGCGCCCACAGGCAGCCCGCCGCCGATGATCTTTCCCAGCGTGGTGAGATCAGGCTTGATGTGGTACAGCTCGGAAGCGCCGCCGAAGGCCACGCGAAAGCCGGTCATTACCTCGTCGAAGATGAGCAATGTGTCCTCGCGGGCTGTGATTTCGCGGAGGGCTTCAAGATAGCCGGGCTGCGGCAGAACGCAGCCCATGTTGCCAACGACCGGCTCGACAATCACGCACGCGATCTGGCCCTTGAACTTCGCGAAGGCTGCCTCGACCGCGCTGACATCGTTGTACGGCAGCGCCAGCGTGAACTCGACGAACTCTTCCGGCACACCCGCAGAGCCGGGAATGCCGAGGGTTGCGACGCCCGAGCCAGCCTTTACCAGAAGGGCATCGCTGTGGCCGTGATAGCAGCCCTCAAACTTCACGATGATCTTGCGCTTGGTTGCGGCGCGCGCCAGACGGATGGCCGACATCGTGGCTTCAGTACCTGAGCTGACGAAGCGGACCTTCTCGATCGCCGGGAAAGCTTCTACCACCAGCGCGGCCAGTTCGGCTTCCGTCGGTGTGGAAGCTCCGAAGCTAGTGCCGTTACGCGCGGCCTGAACGATGGCTTCGATGACTTGCGGATCGGCGTGGCCGAGAATCAGCGGACCCCACGAGCCGACGTAGTCGATGTAGCGGTTACCGTCCGCGTCCCAGACGCGCGCGCCTTCCCCACGCACCAGGAATGGTGGGTCGCTGCCCACCGAACGGAAGGCGCGGACCGGCGAATTTACTCCGCCCGGAATGAGTTGCTCGGCGCGCTTCTGCAGCGCGCGGGATTTCTGAAGACTGCGGGCCATGGTTCCTCACTATTGAAACAGGAGTCTATCAGGGTGGCCGCGCCAGCAATTGTGAGGGAGGTCACAGCGTCGCACTACCTTTCTCAGGCGTTATTCGTCCAACCATCAGCGGATAGACAAGAGTTGCCGATTTCCTGCCACCTTGCAGCTTAGCCGGCATCGAAGTGAGATAGAATGAAGGGAGCCTGCGGGACTTTCCTCCCATCAGCGAATTACACATGTCAAAGAGCACTAAGCTTATCGTTCTCACCCTGTCTTTTCTGATTGCCTCGTTCGTGGTATTGGGCGGACTCGGCGTCAAAGCCAAAACCAATGACGACGGTTCCTATCGCCAGCTCGGCGTTTACAGCGAGGTGCTGTCGCGCATCCGCACCGAGTACGTCGAGGAGCCCAATATTCCGGCGGTGACCAACGGCGCGCTGCATGGGCTTCTGGAGTCGCTTGACGCCAACTCCAGCTACCTTGACCCTACCGAGTACAAGGACTACAAGCAGCGCAAGGAAGGCAAGGCCGGAATCGGCGCAGCGGTATCGAAGCGCTACGGCTACGCGGCGGTGATCTCGGTGATTCCCGGCGGGCCAGCCGACAAGGCCGACATTGCCGGCGGTGACATCATTGAGGCCATCGAAGGCAAGTCCACGCGCGACATGTCGCTGGCGGAAATCGACGGCTTGCTTTCCGGACCTCCAGGCTCGGTGGTTAATGTTTCGGTGGTGCGTCCGCGTCGGGTACAGCCACTGAAGGCAGCGCTCACGCGCGCTATGGTCAGTGATCCGGCGGTCTCCGACAAGATGATGGAAGACGGCATTGGCTACATCAAGGTGGACGACTTCCCCAAGGGCCGCTCGCAGGAAATTGCCGGCAAGCTGAAGGCGCTGCAGAAGGAGGGCGCGAAGAAGATCGTCCTCGACCTGCGCAACTCCGGCAACGGTCTGGAAGATGAGGGCGTCGCAACCGCGAACCTCTTCCTGAATCACGGCACAATCACATATTTGCAGGGTCAGAAATATCCCAAGCAGACGTTCAACGCCGATCCGCAGAAGGCAGTCATGACGAACCTGCCGCTGGTTGTGCTGGTGAATCGCGGCACGGCTGGTCCGGCCGAGGTCGTGGCCGCGGCCATCATGGAGAATGCGCGCGGCGACGTAATCGGCGACAAGACCTTCGGTTCCGGCTCCATTCAGAAGCTCATCGACATGCCTGATGGGTCTGCGCTGGTGCTCTCGGTGGCGAAGTATTACTCGCCTTCAGGCAAGGCGATCCAGGATACCGCGATCACGCCGAACATCCTGGTGGCGGATGCGAACGATGAGTTCATCTCGCCTGAGGATGACGAGAACGAGCCCAACGACTCGAAGGAAGAGAAGCAGAAGGCCAATCAGCCCGACGATCAACTCAACAAAGCAATTCAGGTGCTGAAGGGCCAGGGAAACAAGGCGTAAGAGTTACAGCACTGGACGCTGAGGCACAGAGAACCGGGTTCTT
>JBKQKT010000777.1:0-5138 GCA_052147365.1 Candidatus Korobacteraceae bacterium
GGAGAATTGCCCATTGTCGCCGGACGGCACTTCCTTTGGGGGTTGATCTCCGTACTTGAGTTGCACGGTAGCGCCGGCGGCGGCTTCCCCGGTTTGAACAACCACCGTCCCGCTGATGTTCCCGGGCGATTGCCGCTCTGGCTGCTGCGCGCCGGGGGATGCCTGGGTGCCGCCAGCCTCAGGTGTGTCTGCCTCTGCCCCTTGAACGATCGCAGCTTGCGGAGCCTGAGCCACCGCCAGTAGGGGAAATCCGCAGGACAGCAGGCAAAGGCTTAGGCCCAAAAAGCCCCCAGCGCCAAGGAGCAATCCCCTGACGTTTCGGTGCAAAAACATCTTCGCTGGAGTCTCCTTTCCCGAAAGCCCCGTCAACCCTTGACTCTCATCGTATCACGCGGTGAGCGGCGGGTTAGACCCCAGCGGCAACGGGCGTGGGCTCGGCACGAACCAGTGCGAGCGCGGTCACGTCATTGTGCGTGGGCGGCATGCGCAGGAACTCCTGCACGCCGGTGAGGATACCGCTGGCGATCTCGCGAGCGTTCTCGCGCGAGGCGCGCTGGAACTGCTCTTTCACGCGTTGCAGACCGAACTCCTCCTTCTTGTACGCAGCCTCGACCACACCGCGTGAGACCAGCAACAGCGAGGCCCCGGGCTGCAGCGCGGCAAAGGGCGCTTCATAGGTGGAAGCGGCAAACAATCCCAGAGGAAGCCCGGTAGCGGGCAGCTCGCTGACCCCGGACGGATCGCGCAGAAGTCCCGGGGTATGTCCAGCATTGGCATAGCACACCGTGCCCAGCGCTTCGTTATAGCACCCGATAAAGGCGGGGCAAGAGCGCACCCCTGAGGCAGCGCGGCGGATGGTGAGGTTCAGCTCGAGGCAGAACTCCATCATGGCGTCCGCTTCATTGACCTCCGGGTCGGCGAAGCTCTTACAGCCCAGTTCGTGAAAGGTCTGCCGCGCGGCTTCGACGATGGCCTGGTTCTCAGCATGGCTTCCGGCAACATCCAGCAGGCCAAAGACCACGCGGCTGTGATTGGCACGCAGAAAGCCGTAGAAGTCGCCCCCCACCCGCTGGCCCTGGACCATGCCGGCAATATCGGCACCGGACAGTGGCGGAAAATCAGCTGCGGTTGCAGGGCCCGGCGCAACCACGCGCTCGCGTTGAAAAGGTAGTTTCATAAGGGTCTGAGAATCATAACGGAAATTCGACGGATTGCAAACGAAACGTGCAACTACCGTAGCACGATACGATAGTCGAGGCCAGTGCAGAGAATTTCTGTATGAGAATCGTGAGCGTCGGCGAAATTCTGTGGGATGTGATCGGCGATCGCGAATATCTCGGCGGCGCTCCGTTGAATTTTGCCGCTCACGCCCGCCAACTTGGCCATGAAGTTTTCCTGCTCAGCGCGGTGGGAGAGGACGATCGGGGCCGTCGCGCGCTTCGGGGGCTGCGAGAGCGCGGGATTTCCACCGAGTTCGTGCAGGTGTTAAGCGGCAAAGACACGGGCATTGCCGAAGTCGAACTCGATACCGACGGCAAGCCGATGTTCCGGATCGTGCGGCCGGCAGCATACGACTTCGTGGAGCTCAGCCCGGCACAACTCCAGCACATCGCGGAATTGCAGCCAGACTGGATTTACTTCGGCACGCTCTACCACACGTCGGGCCAGGCGCTGGCTTCAACCCTCAAGCTGCTTAAGGGAGCGCCCAATGCACGGCGCTTTTATGACGTCAACCTACGCGAGGGCAACTGGAGCCTCGCGGTGGTAGAGCAACTGTCGGGGGAGGCGAATGTAGTGAAGTTGAGCGAAAGCGAGGCGGAGTTTTTGGATGCCGGCGTCAACGCTCCCGGAGACCATGGCTCGCCGGTGGAGGATTTTTGTCGCCGCTGGAGCGAACAATACCGTTGCGGAACGATATGCGTGACCTTCGGCGAGCGCGGTTGCGCCATATTCAAGGGCGGGGTGTACTGCGAGATTCCGGGCTTCAAGGTGGAGGTGGCGGACACGGTCGGCGCCGGTGATGCCTTCTCCGCTGCATTCGTCCACGGCATGGCGCAAAGTTGGGACGCGCAGCTCACGGGCAGCTTCGCTAACGCTGTGGGAGTATTGGTCGCCAGCCGTCCGGGTGCAACGCCCGAATGGCATATCGAGGAATGCCTGGCGATGCTGGGGCGGAAGAACCTGTAAGATCAACCCAGTTTCTTGAGCGCGGCCTGAAGCGCATCGATGGCCAATTGGGCCGCATGGCCTGAGGCGGCGGGCAATCTTCCAACCTCACGCGCGATCTCGCGCTTGCTGATGGACGTCGCATCCCGAACGGACTTCCCGTTTGCCAGCTCCGTCATCGCGGAAGCACATGCCATCGCGGGTACGCAGCCCTTGGCGCGAAAACGAATTGCGGTAACGCGCCCGGCATCCATCTTGATGGCCAACTCGAGGATATCGCCGCACGCAGGATTTTCGATGCGCACGCATGCATCCGCGTCGGGCAGCTCTCCCGAGTTGCGAGGATGCTCGAAGTGGTCGAGGAGTTGGGGAGAATACATGGAACTTGTCCTAAAGTGTGTATTCTCTCGCAAAAGGAACATCCATTGCATATGACCCGTTTAATGGCAGTCGCCAATTTGGTAGGGCTCTTGTGCAGTCTAGCTGGGAGCATCCTGTTGATTTACGCTTTGACGCTGAAACCATCTAACTTCAGGCTTGTGCAAAGAGCGGACGGCGGCATGGCTCTTTGCCTTAATGACAAGCTGGTAGCAACTGGCTATGGTGGGCCACTGGTCGTGACTCCTGATCCCTGCCCGGAGTGGGAGCATACTGGGCCGACGGCTGAGGTTGTTGCTGAAAGGCCCGCATACATTCCTTGTGGACTCTTTCTCATCATCGCCGGTTTTTGCTTGCAACTGCCTTCCGCGGTCTCAGCGATTAACAAGTCAGCTTCTGATGATAGAAGGCCATGAGTGTCACGAGTCACATTCCGCGTCGCGTCGCCTCGCTCCAGCCGAGCGCCACCGTGACGCTGCGCGACCTGGGGCTGTTGGACCGTCTGGTCGCGTGCACCAAGTACTGCGCCGATGCCTGTCCCGAGGTTGCCGATGGCGGGCGCGTGATTGTCTCCGACTCGTGGAGCGCACAGAGCCAGCAGATTCTTGCCGCGCGTCCCGACCTTGTGCTGGCTTCGGTTCCTTATCAGCTCGAAGCCGTGGCTGAGATACTCAAAGCCGGCGTGCGATTTCTGGGACTTGCGCCGCGCACGCTGGCCGACATCTACGCCGACATCGCTGCCATCGCCGGCGTCATGGGCGCTTGGGAGCGCGGGCAAAGGGTGATCGCCGACATGCAGGGCGCCATCGCTGACATCCACAAGCGCACCGCGAACGCGCCTAAATTCAGGGTGTTCTGCGAAGAGTGGGGAAAGCCGATTATCGCCTCGCAGCCCTGGGTCGCCGAGCTGGTGGAATCTGCCGGCGGCGAATTTGTGGGCCAGCCAGGCCAGATCATCACCGCAGAAGAAGTCGCGATGGCCCAACCGGATGTGATTCTGGCAGCCTGGTGCGGCGCAGGTGATCGTGTGCCGCTGGAAAAGATCGTCGAGCAGCGTGGCTGGAGAGAGCTGCCGGCGGTGCGGACAACGCGGGTGTTCTGCATCAGTGATGAGCTCCTAAACACACCCGCCACCAGCCTGCTCGGCGGCCTGCAGGCTATCGCGTGGGCCCTGCATCCCGGGATACTTCCCAAGCCCGCTGGCATACGCCGCGCAGAATTAACCACGGAGACACGGAGAGCACAGAGTTGATTTCCTTTTCTCAGTTTTCTCAGTGTCCTCCGTGCCTCCGTGGTAAAGAATCTGGTGGGGACACGCGGTTGCGGCGGCGCCTCCCTGTGATATGAATGGATGACGTATGTTGGCGAATTATCAGCAGCTTGCTGAAGAACTCAATACCTTGGCCGATGCTGCCGAAAGCGTCGACGACCTCATGAGCAGCATTGTTGAGCTCCTCCCTGAACGCTTGCCGCACTTTAACTGGATTGGCTTCTACATGATCGAAAAGAGCCGGCCGGGCGAAGAGACCATGCTGGTGCTGGGACCGTATGTTGGCGCGGAGACGCCGCACAAGCGCATCCCGCTCAACCAGGGAATCTGTGGCGCCGCGGTTTCGACTGGGCAGACACTGATCGTTGACGACGTAAACGCTGACCCGCGCTATCTGGCGTGCTCACTCGAAACAAAATCTGAGATCGTGGCGCCGGTGTTTGTACGCGGCGAGGCAGTTGGCGAACTTGACATCGACAGCCACACTCCGTCCGCTTTCACCGATGCCGACCGCAAGCTGGTGGAACACTGCGCCGAACTGGTGGGCAATCTCCTGGAGAAGACTCAGGATGGCTAGCGCCATCCAGAATTGAGACAGACAGATTGATCAAGCAAGTGGTGGCTGCACTCATCGTGCATGGGGAGGACATCCTGTGCTGCCAGCGCACCGAATACCAGACCTTGCCGATGAAGTGGGAGTTCCCCGGCGGAAAGATTGAGACGGGAGAGGACGCACAGGAAGCCTTGCGGCGAGAACTCGACGAGGAACTCGGGATTCGCGCGCACATCGGCCGCAAGGTTGCACAGCTACAGCATCACTATGCGAACGGCAACGCAGTAGAGCTGCACTTCTTTCTGGTTGAGCAATACGAAGGCGAGATGCAGAACCGCATCTTCCGCGAGATCCGCTGGGTGCACCGGCGCGAGTTGCCGGGGCTCGACTTTCTCGATGCCGACCGGAAGCTAGTTCAACAGCTCGCCAATGGCGAACTTCTCTAGCCGCCTCCCCGGCCGGTCGCGAACCAGGCAATCGTCAGCCCAATCATGATGATGGTGGTGGCCCAGGCGATCGCGTTAAACCATGTGCCGTTGACGTGCTTGCCCATCAACTCGCTCTTATTGATGAGCAGCAGCATAAAGATGAGCACAAAGGGCAGCACAATTCCGTTCACCACCTGCGAGAGAATAGTGATCTTGATGAGGGGAACGTTGGGTAGAAGAATGACGCTGCCGCCCGCAATGATAAGCACGGTGTACAGCCAATAAAAAACCTTGGCATCCTTGAATTTGTTGTCCAGGCCGGACTCAAAACCGAGCCCCTCGC
>JBKQKT010000778.1:0-3836 GCA_052147365.1 Candidatus Korobacteraceae bacterium
CTCTTTCAGCACCTTGCCCATTTCGCGGGTCATGTCGCGGGCGTGGTCCTCTTTGCGCTCGATCAGGAGCTCGGCGGCGCGGAAGACCATCTCGGCGCGGCGGGGCGCGGGCACCAGACGCCATTTAGCGAACGCGCGCTTGGCCGCATCCACGGCGGCGTCCACATCTGCCTTATTCGAGCGCTGGAAGATGGCGACGACTTCGCGCGTGTCGGCGGGGTTGCGGTCTTCGAAAGTCCGTCCGCTGACGGACTCGACCCATTCGCCGTCAATGAAATTCTTGCAAACCTTGGTCTTGGTCGTGCCGCCCGCGATCGCCGGGCCGGTCAGGGTATCGGTCGCCATAGAAGCCTCCTGGGAATAGTGCGGAACACTCATGCTAACGCTCGAGGTGAGGACGGGCAAGCGAAGGGAGCACGGCGGACAGCGGATTATGTGCTCGCGCCACTGAGATACTTCGGGATTGCCGACGACGTACACGGAATCGGAGAGATCAGCGTGCCCTGCGGGATCCATGCCGCGCGACAGTCATCGCACTTAATCACGTTCTGGACAACACAGAACGCAAGAAATCCGGAGCGCGGGCTGCTCTTCCGCGCTCCGGCGCCGTCAGCCAGGAGACCAGCTGCGGTAAACCTGTTTCTTCTTGCGGGAAGCCGGCCAGAAAGTTTCCTGATGATCAGGTTCCCGAAAAGCTCGGGAAGGGCGAGTCCGCGCCATGGCTCGCCCGCCCTTCCCAGATGCAAGCTGAGTTACGGCGTGATCTTGATCACCGTGCCGCCACCATATTCGCCGCTGTAATTGCCGCCATAGGCACCCGTGGTGTAGATGTTGCCCTTCGTATCGAGTGCCACGCCGCCAAAGGGCGCGTATCCGTCCGGCTGTTGATCGAAGTTGTAGAGGGTAGTGAGGGTTCCGTCCGGAGCCAGCATGTACACGTTGCCTAGGTTCGTAGGGCCGCCATCCGACGTGGTGCCGTAGATGTTGCCCAGCTTGTCGAAGACCAAAGCCCCGTACAAGGGGTACAGCCCGTCCGTGCCGTTGAAGATGTGCAGGACGTTTTCTTTGCCGGCCTTCTTGCCCTTCGCCAGGGTGTACTCGAAGATCACGCCGCAGCCCCAAGTGCAGCCGGCGCCGCCTGACTGCGTCGTGCCATAAAGCTTGCCCCCCTTGTACACGAGAGCGCTCCGGGGTGTGCCACCGTCGGTCCCACCCGTGAAGTTGTAGAGGATGCTGTACTCGCCGGCAGCCGTGATTTCGTACAGGATGCCGTAGCCATAGGCGCCACCCCCTGGGGCCGCGCCATAGATGTTGCCCTTCGCGTCCAAGGCCACGCCGGAGTCGGGATCGTAGCCATCGCCACCGGCTTGGTCGAAGCTGTGGAGCGTGGTCAACGTGCCGTCCGGCGCCAGCTTAAACACGTTGCCATTGCCATAATAGCCGCCCAATGATGTGCCGTAGAGGTTGCCTGCCTTGTCGAAAACCAGAGTGCCATACTCTGGGTACGCCCCGTCTGTCCCTCCGCTGAACGCATAGAGGACGGTTTCGACGTACTTCTTACCACTCTTAGCGATCTCGTAAATGGTTCCGTATCCCTCGCCGTCGTATAAACCACCGCCGATGGTTGTGCCGTAGAGATTGCCTTTGTAAACAGCCACTCCCCCCAGTGGTTCCGTCCCGTCATAGGGTGGTTGGGTGTTGGCGGTGAATGTGTGCAGAATCGTCTCTTTGCCTGTCGTCGTGTTTACCGCGTACACGATGCCGTAGCCGGTGCTGCCGGGACCGGTACCGCCTTCCACAGTTGTGCCATAGAGCGTGGTGCCCTTCAGAACCGGGCCCGCATAAGGGTTGGCTCCGTCGGGGCTGCCGGTGAACTGGTGGAGCAGAGTTTCGGTTTGTGCCTGCGCCGGAATCGAAATTCCGGCCAATAGAACTACAGCGGCGAGCATGGTGAGCGCGATTGCGGCCATGCCCGAATACTTCACTTGCCGATAGATTGAATTCATATTAGGTCTCCTGGGAATCAGACTGCTTCTGTCGTTCTTGAGGAGATACGGTCGTACGTATCCGCGCCGACTTTGACGCTAAGGCTGGCGTGCGGTCAATGGTCTGGATGCAACGTGTGTGCGACGCGTTCGCAACGCGATAACATCCGTGCTTGCATAATGTTAGGGAGGCTTATTGTCCGGCGACGGAACTGGCGAGAGTGGTCCGAAAGTGCTAGTTCGAAGAGATTCGTCCGGGTGCTAAAATACTTCTTCTCCCCGCAAGCGCGTCGTCCTATGCCCTCTACACACGTGTCTCCGGCGGTTGTTCGCTTTGGTGTGTTCGAGGCCGACCTTCGTGCCCGAGAACTGCGCCGGAGCGGGGTCAGGGTTCGGATCCAGGACCTGCCGTTTCGCGCCCTGGCGGTTCTGCTGAGCCGCCCCAACGATGTCGTCAGCCGCGAAGAGTTACGCCAGGCGCTTTGGCCAGGCGATGTCTTTGTAGATTTCGACCGCGGCATCAGCAGCGCCGTCAAGCGCCTGCGCGACGCGTTAGGCGATGCCGCCGACAACCCAGTCTTCATTGAGACCGTTGAACGCCGCGGCTACCGCTGGATTAGTCCCATATCAAGTGCCGAGCCCTTTCCCGTGCCGGACCCAAGTTCTGATGGATTTCCATCTGCCCACGTCGAGGAAAGCGGAGACGCACCGGTTTTATCCGCGCCGCAACATTGGGCCACACGCAACCGCTGGATCATCGCAGCCGCAATGTTCGCCGTGGTCGCCGCGGCCTTAGTTTCCGTGATGCGCCGCGATGCCCGCGCATTCCGCCCGGGCTCCGTTCATTCCATCGCCGTGCTGCCCCTCGCGAACTTCTCCGGCGATCCCTCTCAGGACTACCTCGCCGAAGGCATGACTGATGAGCTGACCACGGACCTGGCCCGCATTTCCTCCCTGCGCGTCGTCTCACGAACCTCAGCGCAGTACTACCGGAACACCAACAAGTCGCTGCCCAAGATTGCCAATGAGCTCGATGTGGACGCAGTCGTAGAAGGATCAGTCAGAAAAGAAGGAGACATTGTCTCCGTCAACGTGCAGCTCGTTGATGCCCGCAACGACCGTCACCTCTGGGCCGACGTGCTGCGCAGGAACCTGGGCGGCGCCTCCTCGATGCGGGATGAACTGACCGAAGCCATCGCGCACCAGATTGGAGTGCAGCTCACGCCGCTGGAGAAACAATACTTCTCTGGACGCCATCCGATTGACCCCGCGTCGTACCAGGCCTATCTGCTCGGCCGCTACTACTGGAACAAGCGCACGCCCGACGCGCTCGCCAAAGCCGAGGGCTATTTTCAGGATGCCGTCAGCCGCGATCCTAAGAATGCTCTCGCCTTCGCCGGTCTTGCCGACACCTACGTGCTCGATGCGCTGTTCGCGATCAATATGCCACCGGACGAGGCAAGCCAGAAGGCTCGCGAGGCAGCACTGCATGCGATCGCGCTCGACGATTCGCTGGCCGAGGCTCACTGCTCCGCCGCCTACATTCGTTTCTTCAAGGATTGGGACTTCGCCGGCGCGGAGGCCGAGTTTCGCCGTGCCTTGCAACTGAATCCCAACTTCGCGACCGCCCATCAGTGGTATGCGGAAATGCTCACTGCGCTGGCACGCCACGACGACGCTATTGCGCAAATCCGTCAGGCTGAAGCGCTCGATCCCTTTGCCCCGGTCTTGCACCATGTGGCGGGACAAATCCTGCAGGACGCCCGGCAGTACCCTCAGGCCCTCGAAGAATATCGCAAGGCGGAAACCGAATCCGATTGGCCTTGGACCCACGTCGGTGCAGCACTTGCG
>JBKQKT010000779.1:0-4175 GCA_052147365.1 Candidatus Korobacteraceae bacterium
ATCACGATGGCAATATACACGCCGTTGGAACGCAAGCCAGTTGGAATCGCCAGCCAATAAGCCAGCGGGATTTCCAGCAGCCAGAAGCCAAAGAAATACACGACGGTTGGAGTTACCGTGTCGCCCGCTCCGTTGAACGCCTGCAGCGTCACCATGAGATACGCGTATCCGATGTTGCCGTAACTGACGATGCGCAAGCAAGATGCGCCCATCCGCACGACTTCGGGATCTGATGTGAAACCACGCACTAATGGCTCGGCGAAGAGCACGAAGAACACACCGACCGTTCCCAGGAAAAGCATGTTATAGATGCCAGTCCGCCAGACGGACTTCTCGGCGCGTTCCGGCTGTTTAGCGCCAAGATTCTGGCCGACCAGCGTCGCTGCTGCGTTGCTTAGTCCCCATGACGGCAGAATAACGAAGATCACTACACGAATGGCAATGGTGTATCCCGCCAGCGCCGCGGAGCCGAAGGTGCTGACAATGCGGACTAGGCCGATCCAACTGGTGTGCGCAATGGCGAATTGCAGGACGCCAGTTGCGGAAACGCGTGTCAGACGCAACAGGACCGGCAAATTCACGCGAATCTGTTGCCGTAGGATGCGAAGGCGCTCTGTCCCGCGTAGCAACCGGTAGAACTGATAAAACATTCCGATGCTCCGCCCTGTCAACGTCGCGAGCGCGGCGCCAGTCACGCCTAAACGCGGAAATGGCCCAAGGCCGAAGATCAGGCAAGGGTCGAGTGCCAGGTTGATGATGTTCGAGACCCAGAGCAACCGCATAGCAATCGCGGCATCGCCGGCGCCACGAAAAATCGCATTGTTCAGGAACAGCATCAGGACAACTCCGCTGCCGCCCAGCGCAATTCTTGTGTAGTTGCTTCCCGACGCGACAATCGCGGGCGAGGCGCCCATAAGCCCTAACAAGCGGGGCGCAAACACAAAGCAGGGAATGCCAACGGCCAAAGAAACTGCCAGACCGAGAATGATCGCCTGCATCGCGGCAACCGCCGCATCTGCGGGGTCTTTCTCTCCGATTCGCCGCGCGACCATTGCTGTAGTGGACAGGCTTAAGCCCATGGCGACGGCAAACACCAGGCTCAACATGGACTCTGTCAGTCCGACCGTGGCTACAGCATCGGCCCCAAGACGCGCCACCCAGAACACATCCACCACGGCAAAGAGGGACTCCAGCACCATTTCCAGCACCATGGGCACGGCCAGCAGGAAGATGGCGCGGTTGAGGCTGCCGGCAGTGAAGTCCTGATGGGAGCCGCGAAGCGCCTCAAGCAGGGAACTCCACAAAGTGGGCTGTGTTTGGGCCTTGGCGGTTGAAGCAGCATGCATACCGACCTGCAGTCTTTCGCGCTACGGCATGAGAAACGGGTGCTGCAGCGCTCTCGCAATCTTACGGGTACGGGTCGTCCGCATTAGCCAACTTCGCCTCGCGGACCAACAAGGAAGGGCGAATTACTGAGGGATGAACATTCTCTGTCCTCGGGGGCGTCGGACGCAAATCTTCGATGGCATGCGACGGACAACAGGTCAACGGGGATTGTAACCGAAACCTGCCGCTCCATCAAACGTCGGGAGGGGTAGCCCGGGTTTCGTCAACAGCTCAAAAAAAAGGGCCGCCAGACTGGTCTAGCGGCCCATGTCAAGCTAAAGATCCTACTGTCTTTCCGGTGGAGGGGTTTTGCCCGCCTTTGATGGAAGCTCAGTGTCACGGTCCTCAGGCCTCCTCGGCGGATGGTCCGACTTGGCATCCGGAATAGGTACATCGTTGGCCGAGCTGAATGTCGGCTCCGACGTGCCGGTAAACGGGAAGCCGTATCCCTCGGTGTAAACCGCCTCCTGGTAGAGGCCACCAGAGGGAGGATTGGCAATTACGTAGATCGGGAAAGCTCTGCCGCCCGCAGGGAACACGGTGGCTATATAGTCGGCTACCATGAGACCATTCTGCGAGTTCGGCAGATAACTGAGCAGCATCTTTGGCGAAGCCTGCCTTCCCGCAGTCCAGGTTGCGCCGCCATCGCTCGACTGCGTATAGCCCACATACAGGTTGCAGGAATTTCCGCAATTCGAGACCGGGTAGTAGTAGTAGGTGATAGCCATATGGGCCGAGCTTCCCGAGGTCTTGGGGTCGATGCCCATCCCATGAATGAAGTGGTCCACACCGCTGCCTATCGGATCAATCGGAACGCGGACAACCGAACTCCAATGAATTCCGTCGCTTGAGCTGCTGTACACGATATCGTTGGCGCCGCAGCCGCTTTCGAAGCGGCAATCCGGCCAGGAGACATAGACCGTACCCGCTCCATCAATGGCAGTTGAAGGAAGACCAGGGCTGCGCAGGCCACCTGCCTCACCATGACTGGGAGCGCTCGCAATGTTCACCGATGCGTTCCAGCTCTTGCCGCCATTGGTGGACATAAAGGCCGCCATTTCACCGCTGTTGTAGCTGTAAAACCCCACGACGACATTACCGTTAGGCTGCACTACAGGATTGATACCGAGTCCAACGTCAAAGCCTGCTGTGGCTTGGGGTGCGCTCCAGGTGAGCCCGCCGTCGGTGGAAGTACACATTTGGATTTCAGCGTTGTCCCATCCGACATAGCAATTTCCGAAGTAAGGACTGGTGGACGTGTTATCGCACATGATCCAGTTCTTGTCGGCATTGCCGGGTTTGGAAACGAAAATAGGGTTGTCCCAGTGAATGGCGTCTGTGGAGCGGTTGACCGCGACATCTACTCCGCCCGCAATAGGTATGGTATTGATGATCCACACGCCATGCTTCAAATCGTAGGCGACCGAGGCGTCACTGGCTGACGCGTAGTTGCTGCCGTTGCCTTGATACCACTCTGTGAGACCGGGCAAGTATCCGTTGGTCCAGGAAATCCCAGCGTTCGTGGAAGTGGCCCAGCCAATGTCCATGCCACCGCCAGGAGCGACACGGGCCACCTGGAACGCGGCTACGATTGTCGAACCATAGGCGAAAGCCGCAGGTTCAACTTCAGTCTGGTGCTGGCCGTTGCCGCCGCTGAAAACGTCCTGGCTGAGCTGCCGAAACAGGTTTTGTGCGCCTGCCGGAATAGCGGCGAAGACGCAAAGGCTACAAATTAAAGTGAGAACGAGTGCTGCGCGGCCGAAGCCGCAGCAGTGGCGCGAAAAAATCTTTGTCATTGTAAAACTATCCTCTTCGTTTCTTGTGGTTAGGTAAGACAACCATCGGGGGCCGCACAAGTAGAGTTGCTTCCGCCGGACAGGAACAGTTGGTGAGCCGCCAGTCGAGGCAATTAACTCTATCGTTCACGGTTACGGCCTGTCAACGAAAGACTGCATCCGAACTGAGATTTCACATCTTTGCTCCCAATTCAGAACTTGGAGTTGAGATTCGTGCCCAGTCATATCCAAACCCTGTTGCTGCTTTTCGCCTTAGGGCACGAGCACGATTTTTCCGTGTGCGCCTGAGGGCTTCATCACCTCAACGTGTGCCCGCGCTGCTTCCCTCAGGGGAATCTTCTGCCCAATGACCGGCCGCAACGTCCCGTTCTCCAATCCCGCGACCAGCCCAGCATGTATCTGCTTGTACTCTTGTTCCGTGGTGTTCATCATCGTGGTGCCACGAATGTCGGCATCTCGTCCCATTGCGTCGCGCGGATTGATTTCGATCGTTCCGCGACTCCCGATTACCACGACACGCCCTTTCTTCGCCAGCACCGTCAGGTCTTTGCCCAGATTCTTGTTGGCCAGCATTTCCAGGATGAGGTCCACGCCGCGGCCTTCGGTGAGCTTCATCAGGTCGTCGAGGTAGCCCTCGGACGAATGATTTAGCACATGATGCGCGCCTTCCGTCTGCACCAACTGCACGCCACGTTCACTGCCTGCGGTGCCGATGACCGTAAGGCCGCAAGTCCGCGCTAATTGCACCGCAGCGCTACCGACTCCGCCGCTGGCGCCGTGAATCAGGACAGTCTCCGCGGCCTTCGCATCGCCGCGCTGGAACAATCCACGGTAGGCCGTGCCGTAAGGAACACCCATCGCCGCGCCCTGTTCGAAGCTGACGTTCGCAGGTAAACGGTGCAGTTGGCCTTCATTGCACAGCGCCTGTTCTGCATACGTGCCGCTGATGGAACCAGCCACATAAACCCGGTCGCCAGCCTTTACTCGCTTGAC
>JBKQKT010000780.1:0-4541 GCA_052147365.1 Candidatus Korobacteraceae bacterium
TGCGAGTTCGGTCGCTGTGAGAGCGCGCCCGATTCGTTCGTTTCGGTCTGCCAGGTACAAGGGTTCTGTACTGTTTGTAGTATAACACTGCTTATACCTCCTTAAGTGGATTTACGTCCGCGGCAACTGCCGCAACTACTCCTTCTGCTGTTAGTGCATATCGATGAGAATTCAGTACAACCAGACGATGAAAGCGCTTTCCAATTACTGAAGCTTTCCTAGGCATTGGTCACCGACTGTGCTTCCGCTGCTGCGTTCGCGGTCTGCTGTCTATGACAGCACGCCCAACAGTCGGGCTTGCCGCATTGACATTCCTGCTTGCCTGCGGTCTTGACATGCAGGCAGTCCGATTGTCCGTGCTTGACGACTTGAACGGTGCCCTCGATGATGAGATCCGAGATTGTGCGGTAGATGTTGGCGGACTTTCCACCGACCTTCGCGACAATTGACCGCTTCGACTGTCCTGTGTTGTTTGCGATCTCGTTCAGGACTCGTGACCGCAGATCGATGGTGCCGACCGTGATCGTCGCCTTCCTCGAATTAGCCGCCTCGTCTGCCAGCGTCACGCCGAGGACGGAGGTCTGGGTTTTTTCATTGAATTCCAGATAGGTCGGCTCGATTGGGATGCCTTTGCGGGTCTGCACTTGAATGTATCGGCGAGAGTTTATATCCGATACCTGCTTGATGTAAATTTTGGCGTCAGTCTTGCCGGCGATGACCGTTGCCCCAAGAATCCTGTTGAGATTCAGCCCATGTTGCTCGTCAGATTTCTTGAAGTGGTGCAGAACAACAAAGCAACAGCGATGCTCGTACTTCGAGACAACGAGCTCATCGAACTTCTCGAACGCCCTGCGTGCCGACGGGTTGTCGGATAGGTCATCCATCTGAAGAAAGTCATCCAGAGTTTCGATGATGACGAGTCGGATTTCGCGGTCTTCATCTAAGACTTTTGCGAGGTCGGTCAGATGCTTGTCGCCGGACTCTGGGTGCATGATGACCAGGCGTGCGTCATCGGTCGGGAGCATTCCACTACGAGTGAAATCGTCTTTGGCGTCTTCGAGCGTTTCCTCAGATTGCCAGTACAGGACTTTACCCTGTACAGTTTCGCGTCCTAGAAATGACTGGCCGTGTGCAACGGCGATTGCAAGTTGGCGGGCGATGGTAGATTTACCCGCGTGTGGTGATCCGCAGAGCAACGATACCCGCTTGCGGTTGGTACGTAGAAGATGATTTACGACCCATGTAGACGGAGAACTAGCGACGTTCGCTAGCTCTGATGGTTTGGTTAACTTCATTGTGTAACTCCCTTATTGGTCTTTCTACTGCGTACAACATTGCTTCCGCTGACCGTTTCTCGGCGCTGGGATTAAACCTTCCGTACTGGGGAATCGCGGGAAGCGGGAAGCAGTCTTGTCTGATTTTGGAAGCGGTTGTATAACTTCCTCGTTTTCATAAACATGAAGAAAGTAATTAAACACGCTCCCTTGTTACATTTCAGACCGCTTCCCTGCTTCCCACCGTATGAAGGCATGCTGTAATCCCAGCGGCCGGAATCGGTGCCGGGAAGTGGGCACGCTGCGACCCTCCCGCCGGCCGGACAAATGCCGGACGCAGGTCGACCAGCGAATCGTTCGTCGCTGGTGACGGCCCATTGCTCCTAGTGCTGGCGCAGTTCCGGGTCTCGGCGCCTTCGGTCCTCGTACCATCTTCGTTGAACAGCACCTGCCCCTTGACCGTTGTCAGCTTGGCCTCGATGGCGAGAGCCAGAACATCCTTCTCTCCAGCGTTGAACCGGCCACGCTTCTCTGACTTTCCTTTCTTGGTGCTTTCGGCGAACATCGTGTGTGAGTGGCTGAGGTCGGCCCATCCGGTCGGACTGTTGTCCGTAACTCGGAGCCAACTATGATTGTTCTCATCTGGGCAGCTCAGCACCGCGCGCGGTTGCAGGCGAATTGCTGCCTGCGTGTATTCAGTTGTGTGCTTGGGTGTCAGAGCGGCTTGGCGTCAGCCATGCATGCCGGGTCTTAACCGTCAGCCACTCGGCGTTACTCGCTCAGGGTGAGCGTCTATTTGGTTGGTTCACCTGTTTTGCCTGCGTCCCGTTCTCGGACTCTAGCGACGACTTATGGCGGTTGTGGGGCCACCCCCGTTGTTCGACTGGGGAGAGCGTCTCCCCCGGTTCCATCTTCGCACGCTAGTGCGGCGAGATGGTCACCGCTGCCTTTGTGGGGATGAATTGACCCACTCTCTATTGTTAGGAGATTTGCGTGACATCAGGAGAGATTTCACGTCCTAGTCGATCCTTGAGTCGGCTGTACCGCTTCCTATCAGCACAGGAGGCCGGTTTGGTTCGACCAGTGTCCCGTAGGGCTTCGTACTCCGCCATGAAGTCGGCACCATCCCGTCCAAGCACCTTCAGCGCTCGCTCGTAAGCGGTCTGGTAAGGCTCTTCGACGGCGGCTAAACCAGATCGGCGCCGATCTATCATCTCGATCAGTCTGTCTTCGTATTCGTTGACCGCCTGCCACGATGAATGTGACACGCTGTGGTATGTCGTCTTTCCCAGAACTGGATCGTATTCCGTGACTTTCAGCGTCAGATCGTCCGCCATGTTCGTAAGTGGACAATCGTCTCCGCTGGTCGAATCGTCATCAGACGGCGGTTCGAGACGAACTTCTTTGCTGCGCTTGCGAGCGTCCAACAGTCTCCAGGCGTGCTTCATCGCTAGCTCACGAGCTTCTTGTTTTTGATCTTCAAGAGACTTCTTTAGAAACTCGTCAGGGCAACGGTACAGTTCGTCAATCGCTGCGGCGACAGCATCGTCAATCAACGAAGATGAGAGCGTCACATCTTCAGTAAATCGACTGTGATCACTGAGGTCTTCTGGTTTGCATCGCAGAGAGCGAACACCGACACGGATGTATGGAAGGCGGCGAGCCTTGACGGCTGCCGAAGCTCCGCGGTGCATCGCCTTCATGATTGCGGGAAGGTCTTCGATGATGGCAACGTAGTCTGCTGGCCCACTGTATATGCCATTGCTGGGAACGACTCCGTTCGGGACTGGAGCAGGTGATGCAGTGGAACCGTCGGGAATTGGATGTGTCGTTTCTACTGCCGTTGCTGTGCTTGCCATAGTGCCTCCTCCGACCTAGCACGGTGGGAGGACACCCGCTGGTTCCTGTAGAGAGAGTTCCTGGCGAATAGAATCCCCAGTCCTTTCTCAGTTGTCGTTGGCTACGTTTCGGCCTGACCTGGAACTAAATTAGCATAGGTTTTCGAGTAGTTATTTCTGCACTAGCGTGTAGATATACCCTTTAAAGGAGTCAATTAGTTACGAAGAAAAACTGACAAAGATTGTCAGAAAAATTCTCTTGACATGGTTTTGCTGTCGTCGCTCTGAGGCTTGGCCGCACGGGTGGAACAGGCTGACACCCGCGGGGCGCTCTGGCGGGGGTGGCTTGGGCCAGGGGAGGTAGACACCCTATGTTGCCTGAGAACGGGCCGGGGGAGAAGATTCTCCGGTACAAGGACGAACCGGGCCGGATGGTCGACCAGGGTTCGGCACCCTGGGGGCGCCCTGGCACCCACCCCTTCTCCCCAATTCCGGTACCTGTCCCTTGGCCCCTAAACCTTTCCCGATAGATTCCAAATTTCTACATTAGCGTAGAAAATTCGCCTGTCACTCCGAAATGCCTCGATTCACGGGGCAAATGAGCACTTTTCATACGCGGCCTGCGATTGCGATGGCTGGTTTATGGAATAAGTATCATGGAATTAGTAGGTTAAGAGACTACGAGCAGGACGACTGAGGAACGACTGAGGTACAATTGGGGACCCTCTTTTTTGCCAGGCCGAACGGCTTCGTGCAAGAAAGGCCCCGGGGGACCCCCTGGCGTACCCCTCCTCACTATTTTAATGACCCCCTATAAGAAATAGAAAACAATATAGTTAGACAAATATTTAACCGGTGGCATACGCTGGCTTGAGCCCACCCGATCGCGAGGAAATCGCATAAAGTACCTCGATCCCCCGATTCCCAATCCACCCCAAATCCAGTTTCACGCTAAGTTATTGATAACAATGGATCACTGTTGTCATAATGCAGTTTTGACAACTCGCCGAATGCCTCACCCGCATGTCACGGCGAGCACAATAAGAAGGAGGGGCTGCTGGCCTGGTCAAACGATTCCCAACGGCGCGTCACTCGTATGACGGATCGACATCACTGCGTTGAGAGTTGGAGCAATGATAAGTTCTACAATCGCGAGAGGTTCGCATGGCGTTTGGTTTCAAGTACTGGATGGTGTATCTCCCGGACTTTAATCGAGAATCGTTTCTTTTGTTCGTCCATAATCCGGCAGGACAAACCAAACTGAGGGATTACTCGGGTGACGAACAGAGGGTCCTTGGCCAGCCACGTCACCAGGGAGTTCTTGCTCGCACGATTGAGGGACGGACGCGCTTCTTAGTAGACCCCCACCGCACCACCGATCATGGTTACTGGAATCTGCGGACGCAAGAGTTCAATTCTCGCTTCTTAT
>JBKQKT010000781.1:0-6280 GCA_052147365.1 Candidatus Korobacteraceae bacterium
CACCACGCCGAGAAAGATGTTGCGCGGCTGCTGGTGCGCAATGCGCTACGGGCGGTGGATTTCGGCCCGGCCGAGCGCATGGTCCGCATCAACCAGTTACCGCTGGGGCTGGCGGACCTGGAGGAGGTCATTCCCCAGTCTCCTGATCTCATTCTCCTTCCCAAGACCGAGAGTGCGCATCAGGTATCTGACGTTGTGGGAGCTATTGACTCAATCGCAAAGCGCGCTGGCATCTCACGCCCAATCTGGCTGGTGCCGATCCTGGAATCCGCCCTCGGCATTGAGAATGCTTTCGCGATTGCCACAGCGTCCGACCATGTTGCCGGAATCACCATCGGACTGGAGGACTACACTGCTGACCTCGGAGTGGTAAAGACGCCGGCCGGCAGCGAATCGCTCTATGCGCGGCAGCGGGTAGTAAACGCTGCGCATGCCGCGCACGTGCAGGCCATCGATTCTGTATACAGCGACGTCGCCGACGCCGACGGCCTGCTGCGCTGGGGCGAGGCATCGCGTGCCATGGGGTTCGAAGGCATGGGCTGCCTGCATCCCATCCAGATCGAAATCATCCATTGCGCCTTTGCTCCTACTTCGTCAGAGTTGGAAAAGGCGCTGGCCATCGTCACCGCCTATGAAGACGCGCAGGCGCGCGGCTTGGGCGTGGTCAGCCTCGGCTCCAAGATGATCGACGCGCCGGTGGTGCAACGCGCGGTGAAGCTGGTGGCGCGGGCGAAGCAAATGGGGATTGCCGCTGAGCCGGCCGTCCCATCAGGGGAAAACTAGGTGACGCTATGGAAAACGATGTTAAGGACATCGAGCCTCGACCACTGACAGAGCGGGAGGCGGCCTGGATACTTGAAATCTTGCAAACCAGTGACACCTGGAAGACCACAGACGTAAGTAGGACCCAAGTAGTCGCAGAAGGGCCATGCGATGAAGGCCTAAGCATTCTCCTGCGAGCTCCTGAGCCGGAAAACTCCAATCCGAGTGAAAAGGCGGGGTATATTGGCAGGATATGCATCATCAATGATGATGACAGTTACATCGAAGTGCGGCTGACCCATTTGGAGGGACGGCTTCATGAACTGTTCGTCCTGTTCGTTGATCCAGAGCATCCAAATCGCCCCTTGCCAGCAAGCTGGACGGAGGTGTCGCACGAAGCCTTCGGCATTTGATGTGCGTGGTTCAATAACTGCGCGGAGAGGTAGGGGATAGCATGAGTACAGCAGTCGGCACAACCGACCTGGTCACGAATGCGGCAGGCCGCCGCGTCCCGACCGTGGTCAACGATCGCGAGCAATTTCCCTATCAGGGCGTGGACGACCGTCGTCCCACTGGCTACAAGGCTGCGCCCCCCATCCGCAGCAACAGCGACTATCCCACAAACGGGGACAAGCGCGTGCCCGATCTGGAAACTGCGCTGCGGCTTTGTGGACTGCATGACGGCATGACCGTCAGCAGCCACCATCATCTGCGCAACGGAGACCGCGTCGCCCTCGCCGCGCTCGAAACTGCCGCCCGCATGGGCGCAAAAGACCTTATCTGGTTTCCCAGCGCGTCGTTTCCCTGCCACGAGCCGGTCATCGAGCTGATGAAATCCGGCGCGGTGAACCGCATCGAAGGCAGCATGAACGGCCCGCTCGGCGATTACTGCTCGCGCGGCCTCATGCGTGGGCTGGGCGTGCTGCGCTCGCACGGCGGACGGTGGCAGGCCGTCCAGGATGGCGAGGTCCACATTGATATCGCGGTCATCGCTGCGCCCACCGCCGACTTCTTCGGCAACGCCGACGGCTCACACGGCAAGTCGGCGTGCGGTTCGCTGGGCTTCGCGCTGGCCGACTCCGTCTTTGCCGACCGCGTCATCGTCGTCACCGACAATCTGATTCCCTTCCCGTGCGTACCGTGGCAAATCCAGGGCAACAACGTGGACCACGTCGTCGAAGTCGATTCCATCGGCGACCCCGCGCTCATCGTTAGCGGTACCACGCAGATCACGCGCAGCCCCGACCGCCTGCGCATCTCCGAACTGGTGGCACGCTTCCTGCGCGACAGCGGCATTATGCGCGACGGCTTCTCCTTCCAGGCGGGTGCGGGCGGCATCGCGCTGGCCTTCGTGGACTATCTTGCGCGCATGATGAAAGCCGCCAACGTGCGAGCCAGCTTCGTGCGCGGCGGCTCGACCGAGTATCTGGTTGACCTGCTCAACGAGGGCCTCATCGGATACATCCTCGATGGGCAGACGTTTGACCTTGACGCGGTGAGCTCCATCGCCAGCGATCCGCGACACGTGGCCACCAGTCCGTTCACCTCGTACAATTTCCACGGAAAGGGCAACTTCGCTTCCATGGTGGATGCCGCCGTGCTGGGCGCGACCGAGGTGGACGTCAACTTTAACGCTAACGTGGTGACGCATTCCGACGGACGTCTGCTGCACGGCATCGGAGGCTGGCAGAATTGTCTGTTCGCCGGGTGCACGATCCTGGCGGTGCCGTCGTTCCGCGATCGCATACCCGTGATTGTGGACGAAGTCACCACCATCACCGGGCCGGGTGAGCTGATCGATGTCATTGCCACCGAGCGGGGCATCGCCATCAATCCGCGCCGGCAGGACCTGCATGATGCCGTGAGAGGCAAAGGCCTGCCGATTCGGCCGATCGAGGAGATCAAGGCTGAAGTCGAAAAAATCTGCGGCGGCAAGCCCGCCAAGCCGCATCTGCTCGACCGTCCCGTCGCCATCGTGAAGTGGGTGGATGGCACGGTGCTCGATACTGTCTGGCAGATCGCTGACGACAATCCCTACGCGCCCAAGCTCAGCGGCGCGGAGTAGGCGAGAGATGCGCCATGGCGGAGAATCAATCCCGGAACGGCGGTGAGCGATGGCTAACAACGTTTGCTTCACTGCTTGTAGGCGCGGGATTCTTCGCCTTGTGGTTCTGGCTGCTGCCGCAGTGGCTGGGTTTCAGCGTGGACACCGCGGGCGCGGCACGTTGGCGATGGCTGGCAGCAGTCCCGTCAGTCCTGGGTTTCGCGGTCGCTCTGCGCTGCATCTGGGACTTCGGCTGGACGGGCCGCGGCACTCCTGCTCCGATGGCTCCGCCGCAGCGACTCGTCGTCGTGGGTTTCTACCGCTACACACGCAATCCGATGTACCTGGGATTCGCCACCGGGTGGATCGACCTGTGGATTGTCTTCGGACACGCCAACCCGCGGGTCATCGCCGCCGTGATAGCGGTTGTAGTTGGGGTACATCTGTTCGTCATGTTTTATGAAGAGCCGACCTTGCGCCGAAAGTTCGGAGCCGATTATGAAGAGTACTGCCGGAACGTAAGGCGCTGGTGGCCGCGGCTGCACGGCTGGGACAAACCATAGTGTCTGGTTGCGGCCAGTTGTTGTACACTGCCGTGACCCAGTATTCCATGATCAGAATTACGGAGGCGTGATGGAGTTGCGTCTGGAGAGCCGGCCCGTCGGCGATGTCCTCATCGTTCAGTCCCAGGGACGGATCATGGTCGGGAAAGAAGTAAACACGCTGCATTATTACGTCCAGGACTCTTTCACCAAGTACGTTGACATCGTATTGCAACTCGACCAGGTGGAGTTCATCGACAGCAGCGGGCTGGGAGCGTTGGTGCGCCTGATGCAGGCCGCCCGCGCCAAGGGTGGAGACGTCAAACTCAGTGGCGTGCCACCCAACATTCGCAGGACCCTCGAGGTCACCAACCTCCTCCAGCAATTCGAAACTTACGACTCGGTTGAGGAAGCGGTAACCGCCGCCTACTTGGGCTCGCGCTATTCGCGAGGCAAAATCGGGGACGCAAGGCCGCCTGTTCTTTGCGTGTACGACTCCAAGGACGTGTGCGCGTTCCTGCGCGAGGTGCTGGTCGCCGCCGGATACAATGCTTTGACCGCTCTGACCATGAGCGACGCCCTCATCCTGCTGAAAGCGACCAAGGCAAAACGGGTTGTGATTTCCGCGCAACTGCAAACCTACCATGGCCGGCCGGCACAACAGGTGGTGAGCGAAATTGATCCTGGCGTCTCGCTCATCGTTCTCGACGAGAACTTCGCCAACCAGGACCCGGGAGAAGCCGCCGAGAAGCTCCTGAGCAGCATCAAGAGCCAGTAAGACTCTGAATGTAGCAACAGCATGCGCCATCTCGATTTTCCGATCACAAATTGACATTCAAGGAGGCAGGCATGAGCACAGAGGTGCATTTTCTGGTTGATCTCACCATCCACGAGGGGAAGCTTGACGGCTTTGAAAGCATTGTGCAGGACATGGTCGCAACCACACGGCAGGAGGCGGGAGCCTTGCGCTACGAATGGTATCTGAGTACCGATCGCAAGCGCTGCCGGATCGTCGAAACTTACGCGGATGCGGATGCCGTGCTGGCGCACCTGACTGGCCGGGCGGTGCAGGAGGGCGTGCCGAAAATGCTCCAGGCGTCAAGTTTAGACCGATTCGAGGTTTATGGCGATCCCGGCGCGAAAGCGGCGGCAATACTGGCGGGATTTGGCGCGGCCATCTTCGCGGCTTGGCGCGGCTTCACTCGCTAAGGCGAAAACGGGGTGGAAGCGCTGGACTTTTATCCCGGCGAAATGTCGACCCTATTGACCCCCTACGACCAAAGCCGCAGACCACATCCACTCTCAGGGGATTGTGGGCTTGATTGGCGAGTGGCACGATATCCCTATTAGAGACAACCCTGCCGCTGCAACATGATTCCAGCGGCGAAGCGACGCAGGTTAAATCCTCCTCATACCCCCACGCCTGCGGACAGGGTACTTGGCAGAGCGCAGGCCCGGCGGCGACACTCCCCGCTGGGCCTGCCGTATTTGAGGCCGCCAGCCCTCGACCAGCAAACCTCGAATCAAAACCACACCGGACTGTTGCACCATCCAACTGGAACAGGCTATAAGATTTCGGGGGGACTCATCACATGCCATCTCCAAGCTGGAAGAAGCACAGCCTTCCCGGATTCATATTCGCCGCACTACTCATCGCGGCCTTCGCCCTTCTTCCCGGTGGCTCCCGTCTCACGGCAGCCCAGGAAGCGAAGAAGGCAAATGCGGGCGCGCAGCCGCCGGAGACCGGCGCCGTCTCCCGCGGGCAATACATCGTTGAGGACGTAGCGATGTGTGGCACTTGCCATACGCCACGCAAACCCAACGGCGAACTGGACCGCAGCCGCTGGCTGGCGGGCGCGCCGGTCCCATATCTGCCGGCCCATCCCAATCCGAAGTGGCCGTTGCTAGCGCCGCGGCTGGCGGGCCTGCCTCCAGCCAATGACGCCGCAATGATAACGCTGTTGACGACCGGTATCTGGACCAGTGGCAAGCCGCTGGACGATCCCATGCCGAAATTTCACATGACGCGCGCGGATGCCGAGGCCGTGCTGGCCTATCTGAAGTCCATCAGCCCCAGGTAAAAGAGGGCCGTGCGGCATACATATGCAGATGAAAAATTAGAATTGTCATCCCGAGTGAGCGCCCGCTTTTCCGTCCGACCCGCTTCGCGTCCGGCGGGCGCGAGTCGAGAGACCTGCTTTTCCTCCAGCCGCTACTGCTGTTGACGCGAAAAAAGCAGATTCCTCGATGGCTGAAGCCACCTCGTAATGACAATTCGACAGAGTGTGGAGTGTCAACAGAGCCGGATTGAGGTCTAGTCACAGAGATTTCAAAAGTACTGACCTGCCGCGCCGCTAGATCCTCACTTCGCAGGCGCCGCACCCGGGCTGATCAGTTCCGCGTCGATCGTGATAGTTATTTCATCGCCCACCGCGTTCGGGTTGCCACTCACTCCGAAATCCTTGCGATTGATTTTGGTGCTGGCCGACGCGCCCATGTGCGAGTTGCCCTTCGCGTCCGTCACCGGCGCCGAGGGGCCATCCACATCGAGCACGACCTCTTTGGTAACGCCGTGAATGGTGAGGTCGCCGGTGACCTTCAGCTTGCCCGGGCCGGCAGACTCGACGCGCTTGGACTTGAAGGTCAGCGTGGGGTACTTGGCAACGTCAAAAAAGTTGGGGCTGCGCAGGTCGTTATCGCGCATTTCCACGCGCGTGTCCACCGAGCTGGCATCAATGGTCACCTCAAGCGAGGCCTTGCCGGGATCGGCAGGATCGTAGTTCGCCGTGCCGCTCACCTTGGTGAAAGCTCCGCGAACCGTAGAGATTCCCAGGTGGCGCACGGAGAACTGCGCCGCAGTGTGGTTGGGATCGATCTTCCAGGCCTTCGCCTGAGCAAAGGCGGAAGCGGTGAAAGCTAAAGCTGCGGTAAT
>JBKQKT010000782.1:0-3953 GCA_052147365.1 Candidatus Korobacteraceae bacterium
AGATCGTCATTACCCACGCGCACATTGACCACATCGGTGGAGCGGCCAAACTGAAGCAGTTGACGGGCGCGCCGATCTTGCTCAACCAGAACGACAATACTCTGCTGAAGATGCTGAGCGTTCAGGCAGTGTGGGTAGGCATGCGTCCGCCTGAGAAAATAGCCATCGACGCCAGCCTGAGCCAGGGAGACAAGGTCAGCGCGGGCAGCCTGGTTGGGGAGGTGCTGCATACGCCCGGGCACACCGAGGGCAGCATTTGCCTGTACTTTGCGCCGGAGAAGAAGCTGATTGCGGGCGATACACTGTTCGCCGGCTCCATTGGCCGCACCGACCTGCCCGGCGGCTCGTACAAAAAGATCATGCAGTCGCTGCACGGCCCCGTGCTGGCGCTGCCTGACGAGACGATAGTCGTTCCGGGGCACGGCCCGCTGACGACGATTGGCGACGAGCGGGAGACTAACCCGTTTCTGGTCGGGTGAGGAAGGCCGCTGTTCGCCGTTCGCTATTCTCTGGATCAGGCAAACCACGGAGTTGTCATCCCGAGCGGAGCGCCCCGCTCTTTTCGGGCGCCCTCTTTTGGCGCGGAGTCGAGGGACCTGCGTTTCGTTGTTTGCCTCTCGCTTGCTCAGACCCGAAATGTCGACCTATCCTTAGGTCAGACCTCAACCGCAGATCCCTCGACTCCGCTTCGCGTCGCTCGGGATGACAAATGGATTGTTCTCGGCGAAAAGCGAAGAGCGAACGGCGAAAGGCGATCCTTGTCCTGCCACTAATTCCCGCTTGAACAAACCCCGCACAATCATGCTCTGCGGCACGACGAGCACGGCGAGATAAGACAGAATCGTTCCGCCGATAACGCCAAGCGAACCAATATGCCGCACCAGCGCGATCGAGAGCGCGATGTTCACAACTGCGGCGATGATCGAAAGCGCGGCCTGCTCACGGGTGCGATTCAGCGCCGCCAGCAGACACGATTCAACGCTCATGAATCCGCTGATGAGGGCCCACACTCCCATCGCCAGCAATAAATGATTGGTGGGCACGGCAGCCGGACCGGCCCACACGCGAATCACTGTCCGGCCGAACAGCACCAGCACAGCCGCACAGGCAAGGTTGAGTGCGACCGTGCCTTTCATGGTGACGGAGAACGCGCGCCGTATCCAGGCATAGTCGCGGCGCGCGTAGGCTTCGGCGTAAGCCGGCCAGAGCGCCGGGAAGATGAGCGATTGCAGCAGGGCGGCCAGCCCGACCAGCCTCCAGGTGACGCTGTAGGGCGTGACTTCAGCCGCGCCAAGGTAGTGGCTTACGACCAGGTTGTCGGAGCTGAACACCACCACTCCGGCCACCTGAATCAGGAAGAATGACAAGCCGTTGCCGAGCAGTTCCGTGATTGCGCAATGATCGAGCAGCGAAGGCCGGGGCAGCAGCCAAGTCTTCGCCCACACTACTGTCACGAGCAGCATGGCCAAGCTGGCGAATGTCAGGCAGCCCGCTGACATAACGAACAAGACTGGCATGGGGACCCGCAACACAATGCCGAGCGCCAATCCGGCGACGCTTGTGACCGCTCCCGCGCAGACCGCGAAGTTGTTGCGATGCAGCTCCTGGTGTCCGGCGAGCAGCCTGCCGGCGAGATTGCACGGCAAGCCGAATAGCGTGAGGGTGGCGGCCGCGGCGATGGTGGAAGTCACCTCTTGCGCGCGGACGGTTGCACTAACGTTAAGCAGGGCCATCCAGTTTATGTGCTGGAAAACCAGCGCGAATGCTGCCCCGGCAAATGCGGAAACTCCAGCCGTAAGCGCCAGAGCGTTGGTGAAATAACGCGCGGCGTATGGCTTGTCGTCGAGTGCCAAGGCGCGCGAGATGTGGTTTGTCAATGTACTGGCAATGCCGAGATCGAGCAGGTTGATCCAGACCGCCGTGGATGTAATGGTCGCCCACACGCCGTAGCGCTCCGCGCCGAGGTAGCGCACGGCGAGGGGCAGAGAGATCAGCGTCAGCGCGGAGGAGAGCACTCGCGCTGCCGCGCCCGACCACACGGCGTGGAAGATGCGGCGGTGGCGGGCGGTCATTAACGGTTTGGGCATTGTGTCGTCAGCCATGAAAAGCAGATCCCTCGCGGACTGAAGTCCGCTCGTGATGACAATTCTGAAAAGGCTGCTCCAGCGGTCTACGTTCCTTGGTCCACGCTACTGTCACCCCGCTGCCCAGCATTCGCCATGCGGCGGCAAAAACTTCGTCCACCGAGACTCCCGTGATGCAGTGCGGCTCGGGGACGTGGCAGCAGGCAGTGCACGTGTCCAGTCCAGTCGGCGGCTGCAGAACGCGCACTTTCCTGCCAAAGGGCGCAAAGCGCAGCGGACTGTTGCCGTGGTTGGGATCGCCGTCTCGCGGATGGCGCGAGATGACGATGGTCTTGCAGTCCATCGCCGCGGCCAGGTGCGCGGCGCCGCTATCGTTGCCGATATAGAGGTCGCAGCGCTCCAGCACGGCGCAGACTTGGCGCAGCGGCGCGCCGCTCAGAATGACCGGTTCGCAGCTCAACAACTTCGTCAGATGCAGCGCCTGTTGGCGTTCACTGGCTGAGCAGACGATGACAGGCTGCACGCTGACCAGCCGCGACAATCGCGATGTGCACTCGGCATAGCATTCCAGCGGCCAGCGGCGCCCGGCGCTGTTTGCGCCGATGCCCAGCGCTATGAGCCTGCAGGAAGCGGGAATGCTGGCAAGCAGGCAAGAGGCGAACGCGCGATCTCGTTCGGTGAGCCGCAACTCGAGGCTGCTGTCCAGCACGGTCGCGCCGAGCGCTTCCAGGACCGCAAGATTTCGCACCACCTCGTGGCGGACCGGGCCCGCGGAGAGGCAGATGTCGAAGGCGCGATCGAAGCCGCGGTTGAGCCGCTGTTTGAGCGGCGAGGTTCTCTCGGTGTAGCCGACGCGCCGGGCGGCGTTGGTGAGCAGGCACAGCAGCGTCGCCAGGTGCTCGTCGAGGTCCCAGCGCGGCGAGATAGCGATATCGAACCGCCTTCCGCGCAAACATCTCCAGTAAAGCAGCAACGCAGCGACCAGGGTCTGTGCGCGACGTGGAAGATACGCCCACTTCACCTTCGGCGGTGTGAGTATTTCGTCAATGTACGGGTTGGTTGCCAGCAGCGGCCGGAAGGCGCTCTGTACGACCACCGCGCAATGCGACTTGGGAAAGGCGCGCTTAAGCTCGCGGAAGAGCGGGGTGGTCATCACCACGTCGCCCATCGCATCCAGCCGGAAAATAATGATAGAAAGCCGGGTGCGGCGTGGCAGCTGAGAGCTGGGCTTCTCACCGAAAAGGGAGCGCCAGACCCGCGCCAGCAGCGTTGGCAGACGGACAGAGAAGAATAGTGGTGGCATGATGTTCAAAATATGTTTCGGAGAAGCGAGCGTTCTGTTCCGGGGCTAAAGCCCCTGGCATTTACGAGCGCTTAGACGCTGGCCTGAAGGCCAGCTCTACCCGACCTGGTTTCAAACTGCTACCGCTGGTGTTGACCTCGGTGCGGACACGGCCGCGACAGACTTGGCAATCAGCCGGGTCGTGCTCACCCCCTCAACCAACGGAATGAGCTCGACCCGGCCGCCCCAGGCGCGCACCTCGCGAGCGCCCACGACATCCTCTTCGGTGTAGTCACCGCCCTTCACCAGAACGTCCGGACGGATGGCTTCGATCAACGTCAGCGGCGTGTTCTCGTCAAACAGGACAACCGCATCCACGGCGCTGAGCGCCGCCAAAATCTTCGCCCGCTCCTGCTCGCCCACGAGTGGACGTGGCGCCCCTTTCACGAGGCGCACAGAGCTGTCGCTGTTGAGGCCGACAATCAGCCGGTCGCCCTTGCGGCGTGCCTGCTCCAGCAGAGTGATGTGGCCGATGTGCAGCAGGTCGAAGCAGCCATTGGTGAAGACCACGCGCTGGCCCGCAGCAC
>JBKQKT010000783.1:0-3871 GCA_052147365.1 Candidatus Korobacteraceae bacterium
GTGTCTTCATGCACCTCATCCCCTGGTTGCTGCTGGGAGGTACATTGCTGTTCGCCTTTGGCAACAACATTCGCGCCCTCGCCGGGAAGTCTCACTTCGCCGATGATTTGGAGAACCTGTCGTGGCGGGCGATCACGCTAGCTTCCCTAGCTGAGTTGCTGGTCGCGATCTATGGCGGGTACTTTGGCGCGGGGATCGGGTTCATGATGCTGGGAATGCTGGCGGCGTTGGGAATACGCGACATTCATGCTATGGGCGCGATCAGAACTTTGCTTTCGGTCGTGATTAACGCTGCTGCAGTTCTGACCTTCATTTTGGCGGGCGCCGTGTTTTGGGGACACTGCGTAGTGATGATTGCAGGTTCGATGGCAGGTGGCTGGTTCGGCGCCCACTACGCACAGAAAGCTGATCCGCAAAAAGTACGGCGGGTTGTGATTGCCATCGGCGTGGCGATGACCGCGTACTACTTCGTTACATTGCGGTAGGATGGGCCGGGAAAACCAGCCCACCCAAAATCTCCTACACCGCGCGCGCCTTTTCAGTTCCAACCAGGACCGGAGCCGGCGCCTGGCTTTCTGCCTTCCTGACGGCGCGAGCTGCTACTGGTTTCAGCCACAGCAAAGCCATGAAGGCAGCTATCAGGTCGCACACAATCATGGCCCAAAATACCTTCGTCCAGGAGCCGGTCTTGCCATACATCCAAGCGGCGCCGGGACCCGCAAAGGCTGCGGCCACCCCTTTCGCGGTGTATACAATCCCGTAGTTGGCAGAGGCCCACTTGGTGCCATACAGGTCGCCGGTGATGGAGGGGAACAACGAGAAAATGTTGCCCCACGCGAAGAAACAAAGGCCTGACATCACCACGAACCAGACCGGGTACTTGATCAGTTGGAGGAGAGCATACACCGCAATCGCCTCCAGGACGAAGGAGATGAACATCGCATTCTCCCGTCCAATATGATCCGACACCCAGCCCCAGAAGGGACGGGTCAGTCCGTTCAGCAACCGGTCTACGGTAATGGCCAATACCAAGGCCGTCATTCCGAAGACCACGACGACGTTGTCCACGTGATACGAGGAAGCCATGGGGTTGAGTTGTGCAGTGACTACCAAGCCCCCAAAGGCGAGCATCGTCATCATCAAATAGATCAGATAGAAGGATGGCTGGCGCAGCATTTCCAACGGCGTCATATCGACCGCTGCGGTGTTTATTTTGGCTTTGATTTTGGCTGCTTTCTCTTTCCAGTTGGGTGGGGTCCAGCCCACCGGCGGTCTGGCCAGGAAAAGGGCGGCAGCCAATACGACGAATCCCTGCACGATGCCCCAAACGATGAAGGTGTGCTGGTAGCCCGAGGTTTTCAGCATGCCGGCAATCGGAGCAATCGTGGTCGCGGTGCCTATTCCGTAAGCTCCGGCCGTCAGGCCGACGCATAGACCGCGATGGTCGGGAAACCATTTCAGCGCGTTCCCAATGGTTCCGCCGTAAACGATCCCGGCGCCGATACCGCCCAATGCGTACCAGAAATACAGGCCGCCAATCGTCTCGACCCGGCCGGAACCGATCCAGCCCAGTGCGACGAAGATCGAGCCAATACCCAGCATCAACCGGGGTCCAATTCGATCGACCAGATATCCTTCAAACGGTACAAGCCAAGTCTCCAAGGCAATGAATAGGGTAAACGTCCATTGAACGGCGACCAGCGAAACGTGCAGGTGCGCCTGTATCGGTTTGGTAAACAGCGTCCAGGCGTACTGCAGGTTGGCGATAGCCATCATCGCAACGATGCCGGCTATGAGCTGGATCCAACGGTTGGGAATACGCGAGGGGTGAATCAGAGTTTGCGGAGATGCAGCCATGGATTCTGCCTCCATTACTGTGCCAGAATTTTATGCCCACTGAGAGTGGTCCAATAACCATGCCAGTTGTGCGGTAACTTGTAACATTGCTCCGACTGGAGTGTCAAGTCTGCCCAAAGTCCCTTGTCCGAACATGAATTTCTTTCAGCTTGCACAAATAATTCTTGACTTGCCGGATGGACGCGTGATAAACCGCCTAACTGGTCGTTTCTTCATACCAGTTGTGGCCAGAACGGTAACCAACGCATAGGGCTCGTTTTGCAAATCATCCGGGAGGAAAGACATGCGCTCGCTAACATGGTTTTTCGCGTTGCTGGTCGGTTTCACGGCACCAGGTTCGCTCGCCTATGCTCAGGGCACCCAGCCCGCAGGCAAAACCGGCGCATCGAACTCGGGGAGCGCTAGTGAGGAAGAGGTCAACCAGTTGCGGAGCGAACTCGCCGCCCAGCGTCAGACCATCGAGCAACTGAAGGCTATGGTCGGGCAGTTGGTGCAGGCGAATGGCTCAAGAACTGGCAGTAGCTCGCTCCACGTCGTTGCGGATGAGAGCAATGCTCATTTGGTGGACACGGTTCTCGTGGAGCCCTCCCCTGGCGGCGAAGTGGTGGATGCTTACCCTTCGGGTGACGCCCTCGTAGAGCAGTCTCAACCCGCCGGTCAACCGAAAGCCGCTCCCCTTACCGCAGGATGGAACGGAGAACACTTTTTCATCCGAAGTGCGGACGGACAGTTCAGCATCAGTCCCTACGGATATGTTGACACTGACTACCGCGCCTATTCTGACGGCCCTGCGAATACCTTTCTCGTGCGCCGTGCCCGCTTCGGTTTCCAGGGCTTTTATGGGAAATACTTCGACTTCGCGCTGTTGACGGACGCTAACAGCACTACCGGCGCAATTGTTCGCGATGTCTATCTCAACACTAAAATCAGGCCCGAGATCCAATTCCAGGCGGGCCAATTCAAGGAGCCCTTCGCCCAGGAGCTCGCAACCGGCGCCACGAACCTGGACTTTGTCGAGCGCGGCTTGCAGGCGCTACTCTATCCGTCTGTTGTAACTGCGTTCCGCAGCCCCGGCATCACCCTGCACGGCGATATTGACCATGGTGCATTCCAGTACTTCGTGGGAGCCTTCAACGGCAGGGGCGGCGTCACCGCCGCTGTCGTGAATGAACCCGAGATCGTTGGAAGAATCCGCCTCTATCCTTGGCGTAATACCAAGAGCGCTTGGTTCAAAGAATTCGCATTTGGCGGGTCCGTTGCTCACGCCGATTCAAGAGGCCTTACCGGTGACGTGAGCTTCAACGCAACCCTTCCTGATAACTCGTACGCCTTCTTCCCACAGTTGCGCATCAACGGCGCCATCTGGCGGTACGAGGGCGAGTTCACCTATCTGAAGGGATCGTTCGGCCTGCGTGGCGAATACGATCAAGTGCAGGATCAACGAGCCAACGTGGGCAACGAGACCCCCGGTGGTCTCGCGTTCCTGAGCTTGCCCGGCGTCGGAGCGAAGGCTTGGAACATCAGCACGACTTATATCCTCACCGGCGAAAAGCAGCCCGAGAACGGAACTCCCCGCGTCAAGCGTCCCGTGTTTGGCCCAGGCACACCCGAGGGCGGAACAGGAAGGGGATGGGGGGCTTGGGGGCTGGCCCTGAGATACTCCGGCATTCAGGCGATCGCGCCCGGCGCAAACTACCTGAACTATTACACGCCGGGATTTGTCCCAACCTACAGCTATAACACCGACCAGATTACGATGGGCTTCAACTGGTACCTGAATTATTGGGTGAAGTACCAGTTCAACTTCAACATCAATCAGATCAAGCAGCCTACGGTTACGGGGCAATTGCCGGGGAATGTTTACGTCTTCCTGCAGGAGCTGCAGTACCGCTTCTGAGAGTTTTGCAGGGCGTTCATCGTGAGTGTGCGGGTAACAAATTTGGTTGTACGCCAGGGCTGATTGCAGCCTGCGCTAAACGGGACATGGGGAGGAGATTCGATGAGATCGAGAATT
>JBKQKT010000784.1:0-11167 GCA_052147365.1 Candidatus Korobacteraceae bacterium
GCCTGTTTCTTGCCGGGGCTAAAGCCCCGATTTCTTGAGGCGCTTTTTTCGGCACGACTTGAAGTCGTGCCCTGACACGAATCCGGGACGATTTATCGGATGACTTCTAGATACTTCGGAGCCCTACCGGTTCAGCGCCGATTCGTTCACCCAGTGGAAGCCGCGATTAAGCAGCAGGAATCTTGACTCGTCGATGCGGCGCAGGATTGCGGTCACCGGCTGTCCGTCCAGTTGACCGCGAAGGATGAGGTGGTCCGGCTGGGGATTCTCGTAGGCGAATTCAGTGCGCCACTTCCAATCGCTCGGCTTGCTCAAGACGAACTTTTTTCCCGGCTGGTCGAGCCGCAGCCTGAAGTAACTCAATGGACCGTTCATCGGCTGCACCGCTACCAGCCCTTCCTCCTCGACGATGAGGCGCTGCCAACGTAGCGGGTCGGTGAGCAGCGCCGGGCGCGCATTGCCGTCAACCGTGAACTCCTCAACCGACCAGATGCCGTAGAGCGGCGTCGTCCGTCGGGCCTCTGCCAATTCCCTGACTGCCCGCCCGTCGTGGTAAAGGTCATTGCCCAGCAAGGCTATGGCAAATAGGACTTGCAGTACCACAGCAATTCGGTTCAGCCGCTGGCTGCGGAACGGCGAGCGGTCGGGCGCGGACTCCACTCTGCGGTTGAGGAGAAAGAAATCGGTCAGCCGGCGCAGGTCAGGCCACAGCAGCACAAGAGACATCAGCACCAGATTGCTGACACCAATCTTGACCGGGACGTCATAGCCCAGATTGAGCATGAGCACGTTGGCCATCGCGCCCAGCGACACTAGAGCGCCCAGCGTCGTGGTTCGCGGTATCAGCAGCAGAACCCCGCCCAGCACTTCGGCCGCGCCGGCAAAGAACGTGTACAGTGTCGACGCGCCCATGAATGTCCATAGCAGGTGCATTGGCGACGAATCGCCGAACAACTCCAGCAGCGTGGTCAGCGACGGCGGCGGGAACTGCGAGGGGAAAATCTTGGCAGCGCCGTACTGAATCATAGTGATGCCCAGCGCCAGGCGCAGGTAAAGCCAGAACCATCGCTGCAGACGTTCGTAGTTGGGACGCTTGCGGTCCAGCAGCGACCAGACCACGGTCATCGCCAAGGCGAACCCCACGTAGCACAGCAACTGGACATAGTTGAACATTGTGTCCTTGCTGCCGTTGCCGGGATTGGGAATGCCGGTCTCGACCTGCACATGCAGCAGGCTTTCGCCAACCCACACAATGACGATTCGCCACAGTGCCCGGTACCTGTCGTAGAGCTGAGGGATTGGAGGGACTGGCAGGAAGTGGACCGGGATCCACAGCGTGAACAGCAGGAAGTACGTCAGACCAAACCGCAACGCGACTCGCCGCAAGAGGCTCCAGCGCTCACTTGGCGCACCGGATGCCTGGCTCTTTATGGCGGGCTGGGACTTAACCTGTGTCTGCGATGGCATGGAAACATCTTGCGCAATTGCGCCCTGGACCGACGACACGGAGTGTTGGAATTGTCGCTTCGATTGGCGGCCGACGCAAGTGCCCTCAGGTAGCTACTCGGGTGCAACCGTGCGGGCTGCCCGTATGCTGTGGCGGGGCCGCTAACTCATTGTCTTTACGTGAAATTCACTGCTATGTAACCAAGCTGTAACAATCTCAGGGTAGAACCACCTGTGGAACCTATCTCTGGCCAAATCCAGGAGGCAACTACGTGATTCGCTCTCTCAGGGTGCTCCTCTGCATTGCTGTGCTTGCGACCTGTGCGTTGGCACAGACAACTCTTAACGGCGCGGGCGCTACTTTTCCTTATCCCATCTATTCCAAGTGGTTCAACGAGTATCACAAAGAACATTCGAACATTGAGATTAACTACCAGTCTATCGGCAGCGGCGGCGGCATTCGGCAGGTGCAGGCCGGGACGGTCGATTTCGGTGCCACGGATGGGCCGATGACGGATGAGCAGATCCAGCAATCCAAGGTGAAAGTGTTGCACGTTCCGACAGTGCTGGGTGCGGTCGTGCCTGCATATAACATTCCGGGCGTTAACGCTGAGGTGAAGTTTACCCCTGACGTGCTGGCGGACATTTATATGGGCAAAATCACAAATTGGAATGACGGCAGGATCGCTAAAGCCAATCCTGGCGTGAACTTCCCCAACCAGAGCATCACCGTGGTACACAGGTCTGACGGCAGCGGCACGAGTTACATTTTCACCGACTATCTGTCGAAGGTGAGCCCGGAATGGGCTGGCTCGGCAGGCAAGGGAACCTCTGTAAAGTGGCCGGTAGGCTTGGGCGGAAAGGGAAATGAAGGCGTGGCCGGAAACGTGCGCCAGTTACCTGGCTCCATCGGCTATATCGAATTGATTTATGCATTGCAAAACAAAATCCCCTATGGCATCGTGCAGAACTCCTCGAAGAATTTCATCAAGGCCAGCCTCGCTAGTACGACTGCGGCGGCGGTAGGAGTAAAGATGCCGGCGGACTTTCGCGTCTCGATCACCAACCCTCCCGGCAAGGACGCTTATCCGATCGCCAGCTTTACCTGGCTGCTGATTCCGACCGATCCCAAGGATCAAAACAAGGGGAAGATCCTGAAGGACTTCCTTTTCTGGATGCTGGACAAAGGCGAGACCATGGTGGAGGCGCTGTCTTATGCTCCGCTGCCCAAGCAGGTGGTGGACATGGAGAAGGCTGCTATCACGAAACAGATCAAGCCCTAACTGATTGTGCGGAATAGGCACGGCCCTTGCTTCTAACACGACGCCAAGTGCCGCCGCTGTGACTGCCAGCCGGTGATGCTTTTGTAACAGTCCTGTAACGAATGCCTGATAACGTCAACCCGATGAACCCGCCTGAGCCGACAGGGGAGCTGCAGAAGCCCATGACCTCTATGCCGCCACTGGCCCACGTGGACCAGCAGCGCAAGCCGGCAGCCTCTACCGTGCTTCAGAGGATTCGCACCAGCCACCCCAGCAGTAGTCGAATATCTGATGCAGCTTTCGCCGTCATCATTCTACTTAGCGCGATTTCGGTGTTTGCGATTGTTGTGCTGGTGGCCTATGAGCTGGTCGACAAGTCGCTGCTGTCGCTTCACCAGTTCGGCATCAAGTTTTTCTACGGGCACGACTGGGACCCGGTAAACGATAGTTTCGGAGCAATACCGTTCATTTACGGCACACTGGTTTCGTCGTTTCTTGCGCTGCTTCTGGCCGTGCCAGCCTCCATTGGGGTGGCCGTGTACATCACCGAGATGTGTCCGCAGCGGCTGCGCGCTATCATCTCCTTCCTGGTCGAATTGCTGGCGGCTATTCCCAGCGTTATTTACGGATTGTGGGGCATCTTCGTTCTGGCTCCTTTGTTACGTGAATACGTAGAACCATTTCTCGCCAAGACGTTGGGCTGGACGGGTTTCTTCAGCGGCCCAATGTATGGACTGGGCATGCTGGCAGCGGGCATCATCATGGCCATCATGGTTGTGCCGGTCATAGCCTCCATTACGCGCGAGGTGATGACCGCTGTCCCGCAGAACCAGCGTGAAGCTGTGCTGGCCCTCGGCGCCACACGCTGGGAAATGATTCGCATGGGCGTCCTGCGCAATGCACGAATCGGGATCGTAGGCGGCATTATCCTGGGACTTGGACGTGCGCTTGGCGAAACCATGGCCGTCACCATGGTGATCGGAAACCGCCCGGAAGTAGCCAAGTCGCTGTTCGCGCCGGGCTACACCATGGCCAGCGTGATCGCCAACGAGTTTACCGAGGCCACCGGCGACCTGTATCTCAGCGCCCTGGTCGAGATTGGCTTGGCGCTGTTTATTGTGACTCTTATCGTGAACGCGCTGGCCCGGCTGCTGGTTTGGACCATCACCGGCGGAACTGCGAGGGTCCGTGCCTGATTCTGTCACACCCTCGGGACCGCAGGGAGTCAGCCTCTGGCGCCGCTTGACCGATCATGGAGCAACCGCGTTCGCCGTCTTGGCGGCTGTTCTGGTACTGGTTCCCCTACTCGCCATTTTTGTGTACCTGGTCATCAAGGGGATCGGCTCGGTGAACATCTCCTTCCTCACGCAGACCCCGAAGCCTCCCGGCGAAACCGGCGGAGGCATGGCAAATGCCATCGTAGGTACAGGAATCATCCTGGCTGTCGCCAGCGTGATAGGGCTGCCGCTGGGAATCGGCTCCGGCATTTATCTCGCTGAATATGGGCGCAACCGCTTTGGCGACTTGATCCGTTTCACCGCCGACGTGTTAAACGGAGTACCCTCGATCGTTATCGGCATTGCGGTCTACTCGCTGATCGTGGTCCGGCAAAAACACTTCTCAGCATTTTCCGGTGGTGTCGCTTTGGGCATCATGATGATTCCCACCGTCGCCCGCGCCACGGAAGAAATGCTGTTGATGGTCCCGAATGTGATACGCGAGGCGGCCTACGGACTGGGCATTCCCAAGTGGCGCACAACGATTTCCATCTCCCTGCGTACTGCCTCAGCAGGTGTGATTACCGGCTGCATGCTGGCCTTCGCGCGCGTAGCCGGCGAAACTGCCCCGCTGTTATTCACCGCCTTCGGAAATCAGTTTTGGAACTTGAAGCTGAATCAGCCCACCGCGGCGCTGTCGTTGCAGGTCTTCACCTATGCCATTTCGCCTTATGACGATTGGCATAAGCAAGCCTGGGCCGGTGCGCTGATTCTGATCGTCTTGATTGTGGGCGCGGTCGCGGCAGTGCGCATTACTACCAGCCGCGGAATGATGAAGGGAGCCTCCTAGCTCGTATGGGTGTCGGAATCGAAGTTCATGGACTCAACGCCTGGTACGGCAAGAACCTGTCGCTGAAGTCTATCGACATGAGTGTCGCCGCCAACCATGTTACGGCCGTAATTGGTCCTTCGGGATGCGGCAAGAGCACCTTCGTGCGCTGCCTGAATCGCATGCACGAAACCATTCCGGAAGCCCGCGCTGAAGGTTCGGTGAAGATCGGCGAGATGGACGTTTACGGCAGTGGTACCGATCCGGTTGAGGTGCGACGCCGTATTGGCATGGTATTCCAGAAGCCGAATCCCTTTCCGACCATGTCGATCTATGGCAACGTGGCGGCGGGCCTGAAGCTCAACGGCTTCCGCAACCGTAAGCAGACGGACGAGCTGGTGGAACGTTCGCTGAAGCTGGCTGCGTTGTGGGAGGAAGTGAAAGACAATCTGCACAAGAAGTCGGGCGCAAGTCTTTCCGGCGGGCAACAGCAGAGACTGTGCATCGCTCGCTCGCTGGCTGTCGAGCCCGAGGTGCTGCTGATGGACGAGCCGGCGTCGGCGCTGGATCCGATCTCCACCAGCAAGATCGAGGAACTCATCTTTCAGTTGAAGCAGCACTATACTGTCGTCATCGTTACGCATAATATGCAACAGGCGGCCCGCGTGGCTGAGTTCACTGGTTTCTTCCTGATGGGCAGCCTGATTGAGTACGACAAGACAGAGAAGATTTTCACCACCCCCGCTGACAAGCGGACGGAAGACTACATTACAGGCAGGTTTGGATGACGCGCAGCCGCTTTCAGCAGGGCCTGGACGAATTGAAGGAAAAGCTCTTACGGATGGGCGGTCTGGCGGAGCAGGCCATCGATCGCGCCAACGAAGCGTACCGCACTCGCGACAGCAAGTTTTGCCAGATGGTATTCTCCGGCGAGCCCGCCATCAACGATGCCGAGCGTGAAATTGACGAGCTGGCGCTCGACCTTCTCGCCATGCAGCAGCCGATGGCGATTGATTTGCGCTTCATCCTCGCCATCGTCAAAATCAACGCCGATCTTGAACGCGTGGGCGACCAGGCTGTCAACATAGCGCAACGTGTGCTGGACCTGATCAGCGAGCCTGAAGCCGACTTGCCGGTGGACATTCCCCGCATGGCAGACGCCGTCAGTACCATGGTGCAGCGCGCGCTGGAGTCCTTCCTCGATGGCAAGGCCGAAGTGGCGGAAGCCGTCCTGCAGATGGACGGTATCGTGGACCGCATGAAGGACGAGGCCTTCGTTGTGCTCGTCCAGAAGATGCACCAGGACCCGGGTTGCACGAGACAGGCATTGAATACGCTGCTGATCTCCCGCGCCTTGGAGCGCATTGCCGATCACGCTACCAACATCGCTGAAGACGTGATTTTCTGGGTGCGCGGCGCCGACGTGCGGCATGGCGGCGCGCACTTCCGGGAGTAATTGCGTCACGCCCAGCCGCGCAGCGGCGGCTTCGGTTTGAGCCCGGCGCGCGAGCGCCGGGTTGCAGAGGGAAAATCCTTCGAGCCGCGTAGCGGCGAGACGGCTAATCGCTCGGTAGGCGGAAAACTGAAGCGCATTTCGCTGCTGAGGCATTTGTTTCTTATTCCAGCTAAAACAACTGTTGGCCGTCATACACCAGCCTCCCATCCTCCAGCCTGGCCTCCGCCATCAGCTTGTGCTCTCGCAGCGGGCGTTTTTCATCGTCAATGTGCAAAACGGTGTGGCCATGGGCGGTAAGGTAGTCGCTTACCAGCATCCGATGGCATTGAAACCAGACACGCTCCGCGCACATGATCGCCGTGCTGCCGCCAGCCTCCACCTTTGTCATCCCGAGCGGAGAGAGGTCGCCGTGGCGACCGAACGCAGGCGAGGGATCTGCGGTTACCTCCAATAGCCGTTTTATCGCCTCTGCGAACTCTTCCGTCAGCATGTAGTCGGCGTAGTTGCGGAACGCATCATTGCGCAGCCCGGTGTTAGGCGAGTCGTTGCGAATCTTCTTGCGGCGGCCACCCAGATCTTTCATCCAGATGTACGCAATGTCACGCTTCGGCAGCTCAACCTCTAATGATTCACGATTGAAGTGCGGCAGGCGGCGCGACATGGGAAACGACCGGATATCCACGAGGGTCCGTATGCCGTGCGCCTTCAGCGCGGCGATAAGTTCGTCGAGCGAACGCGTGGAGTGCCCGATGGTGTAGATGGTTGCCATCAGTGATGGTAAAGCGGCCCATCAGAGCTTGCTTGCCCTGAGCTTGCCGAAGAGCCCGCGTCAGTCCGGCTTCTAATTCGAAGGGGCTTTGGCCCCGGAGATGCTCTTCAGCACGGCGACGATTGCCGCTTCTTGTGCAGGCTCAACGGTGCGCAAGTCGAGCAGTACGCGCTCGTCTTCCACACGCGCGATGATTGGGGTTTCCCACCGACGCAGGCGCGCGCAGAGTTCATCCGCGTTCATGCCATCGCTTCCGATAGCGAGCGCCCGCGTCGGCAAGGTCGATCCCGGCGCCGTTCCACCGCCGAGAACCGACCGCGACTCGATGACCTCGACGTGCAGCTTCGGACAACTGTCGCGTATCTGCTTGGCCATTTCTTCAGCACGCCGCGCAAGCTCTTCTCCCGAGATGCGCATCATGCGCAATGCTGGAATGGAGTCGTAGTCCTCGCGGAGGTAGGCGAGCAGCGTGGCTTCCAGCGCGGCATAGAACATCTTGTCCACGCGCACGGCACGGAAGAGCGGATTGGCGCGGATCTTCGCCACCAGCTTGCGGCCGCCGCTGATGATGCCGGCCTGCGGCCCGCCCAACAACTTGTCGCCGCTGTAGGTGACCACGTCCACGCCTGCCCGCAGGCTATCAGCGATCATGGGCTCGCCACGCACGCCGACCTTGCGCAGGTCGAAAAGCTCGCCGCTGCCAAGATCTTCAATGACCGGAATGTTGTGCTTGTGCCCGAGCGCGACCAGTTCCGCCGGCGAGGGCTGCTCGGTGAAGCCCACAATCTGGAAGTTCGAACGATGCACGCGCAGCAGCAGGCGGGTGCGCCCGCTAATGGCCTGCTCGTAGTCGGCGATGCGCGTGCGATTGGTCGTACCGACTTCGCGCAGCACCGCCCCCGACTTCGCCATGACGTCCGGGATGCGGAACGAGCCTCCGATCTCAACCAGCTCGCCGCGCGAAACAATGACCTCTCCGGCTTCGGCCAGCGAGTTCAGCGCCAGCAGCACCGCGGCGGCGTTGTTGTTGACCACGATAGTTGACACTTCCCGCTCGGCGGTATTCAGCAGCTTCGCAAACAAGCGGTCGAGATGAGCGTCGCGCTTGCCGCGCTCCCCAGTGGCAAGGTCGAACTCGAGGTTCGAATATCCCTGCGAGACTTCAGCTACACGTTTCAGTGCTGCCTGGCTCAGCGGCGCACGGCCGAGATTGGTATGCAGAATGACGCCTGTAGCATTGATCACGGGGCGGAGCGAATAAGCCAACGACTGTTGCAGCCGTCGCTCGACATCACGCGGTAGGTCGTCGACTTTGGCTTTGATCTGTTGCTCGTCGAGTTTGCCCAGGATGATGTCAGCGCGCAGTTGTTCGAGCGCATCGCGCGTGGCCTCGAGTGTTGCGGATCGTCCTTCGCGCAGCTTCAGCGACTCTAGCTGCGGATTGTGCAGCAGCTCGTCAACCGACGGCAGCAGGCGGAAAAGATCGGGCTTGGCGGTAGTTTTCACGCTCACACAGTGTGCGGGTTATGCTCGTGGGATGCAAGCTGAAGACGAAACCCACGGGGGGCGGCCGGCGAACATGGACATGCACATCTGCTTATCGCTTGCGGAACAGCCGCCGCAATAGCAGACCAAACATGATTCCGCCTGCGACTAGCCCAGCCGCCATTTGCGGATCGAAGAAACGCACGAAGCGCGCCCCTGCTTCGGTGACTTCTACCACCCCTACCGGAATCGCATGGACGATTCCTCCGCCGCCACCACCGTGCCCGCTCTGGGCTTCAGCAGAATTCGGCGCTCTCTCGCCGCTACCTCCGCCTGCACCCAGACGATAGCTCAAGCGAGCGACAGGAATAATGGTCTTGCCGTGGGCCTCAATCGGTTCTCCGAATACATTCTGCACCTTGGCCGTGACCGCGAAGCGGTCCACGATGGTCTCAAGCATTTCTTTCGGATTAATCATGGCAAAGTCCTCACAGTATGAGATGCACCATCAACCTACTTCGACTAACCCGTACCGCCGGTTCCAATGCCCCCTGAGATGCTGCACCGCGCGGGAAATTTCCTCTTTCGTAAGATCCGCATTGGGCCCTTCCAGCACATTTCGCGCCTCACGACGCGCCGCTTCCAGCAGTTCGCGATCACGCAGCAGGTTGGCGACGCGGAAGTTCGGCATCCCCGCCTGTCGCGTGCCGAAGAACTCGCCCGGCCCGCGCTGCTGCAAGTCGAGTTCCGCGATCTCGAATCCGTCCTGCGTATCAACCATAGCTTTCAAGCGCTGCTCGGCCTCAACGGATACTTTGCCGCCCGTCATCAATACACAATACGACTTCGCTGCGCTGCGCCCAATACGCCCGCGCAACTGATGCATCTGCGACAGCCCGAAGCGCTCGGCGTGCTCGATGACCATCACCGAAGCATTCGCCACATCCACGCCGACCTCAATCACTGTAGTCGAGACCAGCACGTCAATCTCGCCGCGCTGGAAGCTGGCCATGGTGGCGTCCTTGTCGTCGGCGCTCATCCGTCCGTGCAGCAGGCCCACATGCAGGCTGGAGAACTCGGACGAGCGCAACTGCTCAAACATTTTGATGGCTGCCTTCAGCTCGCCTTCCATGGCTCCCTCTTCGATGACGGGATACACGATGTACGCCTGCCGTCCGGCGGCAACCTGCTTGCGCACGAATTCCCACACTTCCTCGGCGCGCTCGTCGCCCACCCGCCGCGTGACGATGGGCCTGCGCCCCGGCGGCAGCTCGTCAAGGACGCTGGTGTCGAGGTCGCCGTACAGCGTCAGCGCCAGGGTGCGCGGAATCGGCGTCGCGGTCATCACCAGAACGTCCGGCTCCGCTTCGTCCGCTTTCTTCATCAGGCGGAAGCGCTGCATCACGCCGAAGCGGTGCTGCTCGTCCACAATCACCAGGCCCAGTTTGTCGAACTCCACCGTCTCCTGGATAAGCGCGTGCGTGCCGATCACCAGTTGCGCGTTGCCCCGCGCGATGCGGTGGTGCGCAAGCTTCTTGCGCCCGTGCTCCTGCGAGCCGGTGAGCAGCACGATGCGGTAACCCTCCGGCTCTAGAATCTTGCGCGCCGACAGGTAATGCTGCATAGCCAGAATCTCCGTCGGCGCCATCAGCGCGACCTGGCAGCCGTTTTCCCTCGCGATGACCGCGGCCTCCAGAGCGACGATGGTCTTGCCCGACCCGACATCGCCTTGCAGCAGCCGCCGCATCGGCACCGGCTCGGCCATGTCGCCGGCAATTTCCTTCAGTACGCGTTTCTGCGCCGCCGTCGGGTGGAACGGCAGGATGCGCTTCACCGCGCTGCGCACGTGGTCGTTGATCTGGAAGCCGACGCCGCTCTGCGCGCGCACCTTGCGGCGTTTCAGTTCGAGGCCGAGCTCGAGGAAGAAAAGTTCTTCGAAGATGAGTCTGATGTGCGCCGGTGTGCGCGCCGCCTGCAGATTGGTAAGACTCTCACCGACCTCAGGCCAGTGCGCCTGCCAGAAGGCGCTCCGCCGATCGATGAGCCCCATGCGCCCGCGCACCGCTGCCGGAATCGCGTCGGGAATGTCCGCAGTGAGAGCCTCCAACAAGCCGTGAATCACGCGCCGAAACCAGCGCGCGGTAAGCCGCCCATTACCGGCGGCTTCGTAGATGGGAACGATGCGCCCCACCTCGAGCGACTGCCACTTCTTCTCGTCGCCGTCCCCGTTCGCCGCCGTGGGATCGTGCAGAATCTCGAACTGCGGCTGGTGGACCTCGAAGCGATGGCCGCCGCGATCGCCTGCCTCGACCTTGCCATACAGCGCCAGCGTCATGCCGGCGCGAAACTTGTCCTTCAGGTACGCGGCGTTGAACCACAGGCACTTCAGCGTGTCGCGCCCCTGGCCCACGGTCATCTCGAAGATGGGCATGCGGCGCGTGCGAAACAGCCCAAAGGTGCGCACGTCCGCGATGATGCTCGCCATCTCACCCGCGCGCAGCTCGCCAATGCCGCGCGGATTCAGCCGGTCTTCGTAGCGGAACGGCAGGTAGTAGAGCAGGTCCTCGACCGTCGCAATGCCCTTCTCCAGCAGGATTTGGGCAAACCTCGGCCCAATGCCCTTGACGTACTGCACATTGGTGGCAAGCTCGAGCACAGAAGGATGGTAAATCAGGGAGGCTCGCTCTTCGCCTTTCGCCTTTC
>JBKQKT010000785.1:0-15275 GCA_052147365.1 Candidatus Korobacteraceae bacterium
GCGCACCCTGTTCGGCCTTGGAAAGGGACAGTCGCTATTCGGAGACTGCGGAGCCTTCAGCTATGTAAATGAAAAGACCCCGACGATCTCCGTAGAGCAGGCAACTGCCCTGTATCAACTCCACGGATTCGATTTTGGGGCATCCGTCGATCACATTCCCGTACCGGCCATCCTAGAGAACGGCGCAAGGCGGGATCTCAGAAGGGCAGAGCGATTGGACAGGGTCAGGCTGACAAGGAAGAACGCCGAGCAATTCATCAATCTGGTGAAAAAGCGAAACGCGGGCTTCAGGCCGGTCGGGACGATCCAGGCCCTCGATCCAGAAGCCTACGCTAGGACCGCCTGCTTGTATCATGAGCTCGGATACCGGTACATAGCACTCGGCGGCCTGGTGCCGCTATCTGACGGACTAGTTGAGGAGATCGTCGCCAAAGTCATGGCGGCGGTCGGTGCGCTTAAGCCTCGCCCGTGGGTCCATTTATTTGGTGTATTTCGGCCAATGCTGCAGGCGAGGTTCAGAGAACTCAAGGTCGACAGTTTTGACAGCGCGAGCTACTTCCGCAAGGCGTGGCTCCGTTTTGATCAGAATTATCTGGCTAGTAACGGCAGATGGTATGCGGCCGTGCGGGTCCCAATGACCAGCGACGGAAGAACACGACAAAGACTGGAAGAATGTGGATTGGACGTTGCCGCGCTTGAGACGCAGGAGATGCAGGCGATGACTCTTCTCTGTAAATATGGGCGCGACGAGGTTGGCATCCAGGAGGTTCTGGACGCTGTCATCGAATACGACGAAAAGCTGACGCGTTCCAGCGACTCACGCTCCATGCGAGCGAAATATGAGCGCACATTGACGGACCGTCCGTGGCAGAGATGTGACTGCCCATTCTGCAGAAAGGCAGGAATTCACGTGCTCATTTTCCGCGGAGCCAACCGGAACAAACGACGCGGAGCACACAACACATTGATGCTGTACCAACAGGTCTTATGATCCGGGTCGGTGCCTATTTCTGAATCGAATTTGCGCTTGCGTGAATGACGCGACAGCGTACGAGCGACGACGATGCAGATTTACAAAGAGTTCACAATCGAGGCTGCACACAGGCTGCCACTTGCGCCAACGGGCCACAAGTGTGGGCGCCTGCATGGTCACTCAATCCACATCGAAGTTCACATTGCAGGCGTCGTGGACCCGCAACGGGGTTGGGTCGTTGATTTTGGCGACATCAAGGAGGCGTTCGCGCCTATTCACAACGCCCTGGACCATCGATACCTTAACGAGGTGGAAGGACTCGAAAACCCAACCAGCGAAAATCTATGCTGTTGGATCTGGGATCGGTTACAAAAAACGCTCCCTGGACTCTCTCAGGTGGTCGTCCATGAGACCTGCACGACCGGGTGCATCTATAAAGGCGAAGTGAAAACGTAGTGGCGGGGGCTAGGTCATTTCCAACTCTCAGAAACCGACGACACATACCGTGCACGCGTCGCGCGCAAACGTACAGCGCTCGAACTGGCAAGCAGGGGTCGTAGAGTGATTCCCCTCAACGATTTCATCCCTACTGTGAGTGCCGCGGTCCCGCGATTCCGCGTTCACGCTCCCAACCCCCAGCAACAGACGTGTATTCTTCACGATCCTGCAGTCCCGCTGATGATCGTTGCGGGCCCAGGGTCCGGGAAGACCACGGTCCTTGTGTTAAGAGCGCTCCGACTCGTTTTCGTTGATGGCTGGTTGCCGGAACAGATTCTGCTCACCACGTTCACGAGAAAGGCAGCCGACGAACTTCGCGCGAGACTCATCGAGTGGGGATTACAGATCAAGAACTACCTTGGAGGGCATCCTCCGCTCCCAACGCACGCGGGTTTTGCCAACTGGATGGACTCCATCGACATTAACCGGTTCGTTACCGGTACTCTCGACAGCATCTGCGAAGAGCTCCTAACGACACACCGCGATCCCACAGATCCGGCTCCGGTCCTTGTAGAGGGTTTCGTGGGCAACGGAATCCTGACGCGCGAGGCTCTCTTCCCGCACCAAGCTCATGCCAGCCCCAACCTTGACAACTATTTGACGGCATTCACGTTCGACGGAAGTCCCCCCTTCAGTTTCGGTGAAAAAATTGGAATCTGTCGCACGTTGCTTGATCGTTTCATCCACGACCTCGTCGACCTGAATCAATATGCAGGTGCAGCAACGCACCCACAGGCACGTCGGCTTATGGTCGACTGTGCAAATACCTATCGCCAAGTCATGGCTGACGGCTACCGGATGGACTTCGCCCTCCTTGAAGAAACTTTCCTACAGCGCCTCCAGCAGGGACGACTTCATCGCTTCACAGGTGGTCTGCGGGCGCTCCTCGTCGATGAATACCAGGACACAAACCCGCTCCAAGAGCGAATCTATTTCGCCATTATCCAGCAAGCCGGCGCATCCTTTACGATTGTCGGCGACGACGACCAGTCTCTGTATCGGTTCCGCGGGGCAACAGTCGAGTTGTTTCGCGATTTTCAGCAGCGCTTCGGGCGCCAAATGCCTCAGATTTCTCCGCCTCAGCTGGAATACCTCGTTGCAAACTACCGATCGACACCGCCGATCGTCAATTTCTTCAACACGTTCATTCACAACGACTCGAGTTTCCAGAATGCCCGTGTTCAGCCGCCGAAACCACAAATTGTGGCTCAGCTTCCGGCCAACGGCGTGCCGGTGCTAGGCATGTTTCGATCCGACGCAGACACACTTGCGGACGACCTTACAACCTTCCTGTGGAACGTGTTTCGAGGACCAGGTATCACGATTACCATTGCGGGAACGCCGACCACAATCATCAGGGATCGGAACGGAGGAGATTTCGGCGACGCTGTTCTTCTTTCACACACGGTAAACGAATTCGCCGCACAGTTTGGAAACAACCCTCCGCGTGAGCGTTTACCGCGACTGCTCCGGACGAGATTAGCATCCGTTGGAGTCGAAGTCTTCAACCCGCGAGGTCGTGTCCTGCGGGATATTCCTGTCGTTCAGCAGTTCCTGGGAACGATTCTGAATTGCCTTGACGCGAATGGTGTATTGCAGGGCACGATGACTGCTGTCCTCCGTGCAGAAACAATTCGCTATTTTAGCCTCTGGCGTCAGCAGGCGAACACTTTCGTTGCAGCGAACCCTGTGCCGAACATTCCGCACACCTTGTCTGATTTCGTTCACGCGTGGCAGATCCGAGCGGTTCAGGGCGGCGCAAATATGCGTTGGCCTCGCGACTGGCCGGTACTTGAGTTAGCGTTTAAATTGTTGTCGTGGTTTCCGATGTTGCGAGACGATCCCGAGGGCCAAGTTTATCTTGAGGCAGTGAGTAGATGCATAGCGCAAGCCGCGACCTTTTCTCCGTATCGATCGACAGTTATTCAAGGTCAACCTCCACATGATGACAATAGCGTGAAAGCGGTCCTGCGCGACGTTCTGGCACCTATTGCGGAATCCAGCGTAGATGTGGATGAGGAGATCATGCCCCACGTCCCTCGGGGCCGCTTCCCAATGATGACAATCCATCAAGCGAAAGGTTTGGAGTTCCCGCTGGTTATCGTAGATGTGGCGTCCGACTATACAAGGAACCACCCTAAGAATCGTTTTCGTCGGTTCCCGGATAGTGCATCGTCGGTTCAGAATCTCGAAGATGATTTTGCTCCGTTCTGTCAGATCGGTCCCCTCCGCCAAGCGCGGATCGGCTTGCAGCGTTCATTTGATGATTTGATACGTCTCTACTACGTGGCGTATAGCCGACCGGAATCCGTTCTGATGCTTGTCGGGGTCGATTCTTGCCTGCGTTACCAGACGACAATTAAACATGTAGCCACCGGGTGGGTTATCGCTGGCACCTGGACATGGAGAACTCAGGTCGGTAATCCCGTGCCACCTTTGGTCAACAACCATCCGTTGTTCCTTCTGTGAGGTCAATATGGTGCTGACTCGCAAGCATGACAAAGAAATTGTCCCGCAGTACAGCCTCACCGGGGACCTTCTATCCTTCCTCCGGTGCGGACTTCAGTATCGCTATCACAACGGCAGTTCATTGCCGCCGTCGCGCCCAGTACAGCTGTGGTTCGGGGAGCTCATCCACGGCATCATGGAAAGTGCTTTCCGGATCTGGTCTGCGTCGGCGCCAGCATTTCCGTGGCCGTGTAATCCAACGCCAGCGCGCCAACAGCCGCCTCCCGGCCGATTGGCACATGATATTGGGACCATAGGGGACACAGTCGAAGCTACCCTCCGAGCTCGGGGCAAGAATCCGCGCAGTTACGACGTCCGTGACAACGCCTACATTCGTGCGAATTTGGCCGTCAACGAATTGGGACCGGATCTATTCCCTTTGATTTCTTCGGCAGAGGAGAAGGTGATCGGTACGCGCTCGATTCCGCCATCCCAACCCGGGCAGCCACCGCCCCGATCCGCGCTGTACGAACTTCACGGAATCATTGACGTACTCACTAACGTCCAATTGGGTGGCGCCACGACGGCAAACGTAATCGGCCAAGCGATTCAGACCAGGTGCCCTGGGCTAGCTGGGAACTACGAAGTAATTGTCGATTACAAGGGATCGAGGAGGCCCGCAATAAATCACCCTTACTGGCAGCAGCATGACTGGCAAGTGCAGACATACGCATGGCTTCGCACTCGCCAGCCGAACTCACTCCCAGTGGCCGCTGGTGTTTTGCTGTATGTCAATGAACTCGCGCCGGTTCAGGAAGATATTGTTGAGATGAAGCGAGCAATGGCTTCGGCGAACGCCGATGTGGTCCCGGCAAGCGGGAGTGGGGATGCTTACCGGTTAAGTACTTGGCGACCTGGCAATGCGATTCCTCAGTTGTCGTTACCGTTTCGATTGGCGCGTGCGATTCGAGTGATTCCTGTTAATGCTGGAAGCCAGACGGCTGCCGCCACTCAGTTCGATAATGTCGTGTTGGACATAGAACAGTGCGTCGTCGCGGAAGCGATGGCGGGTACAATCATCCAACATTGGCGGCCCTGCGGCGATGCCGAAAGCTGTGCGGCCTGCGATTTTCGCCATTTTTGTCCGAGCCCCGACCCGCACACCACGCCATACGTTCCAGAAGCTCCGAACGCACCATAGCCCGGGAGTCGCAGGTATACCGAAGTTCCTGCCGACGAAAGAGGTCACCATGGGTACGTCCAAACCGCAGATACCAACCACTCCGCAAAAGAAGAAGTCGCGACCAGATTCTGCCGCGCTCATAGACTCGGCTCTGAAGAATTGGACCATTTTTGCGGGCGATCTCGATGGTTTCTCACAAGCGGCTCAGCGGTCATTGGACACAGTCACTCACCTGACCGAGTATCAAGACGACAAGGCGAATCGTATCCTCACCGCAATGGCATTTATGAGCGCATTTGCGGCAGTTGTATTCGTGGTCGTTCCTTCTCGTTACCCACTGTCTATGCCGCTGATGCTATTGCGCGCAGGGCTCAAGGCGGAGTCATATCTCTTATTCGCACTTTACGGCGCCTTCGTGCTATACGCTCTGACGTTGACAGTAGGCGTCGCATTCGTGCTGCACGCCGTGCGCCCTCGGTTTAACGTACCAAAGGGTTGGAAACCGGATGGCAGCAAGCCAGCCTCATATCTGTTTTTTGAAAAGATCGTCGAGGTCTTTCCGACCGATTGGGCCAACGCATTTGTAGGCGTCACAAAGGATGACCTGCTCGAAACGCAAGTGAAGAACGCCATTTTGGAAGCCTACCTGATTGCAGAAAAGATTGGCGTAAAGATGAAGTGGCTAACCCGCGGAGTCATGTTGTTCTTCGCGTCGACGATTGTGCTCGCCGTTCTCCTGCCGCTTGTTGCCGCCACGCTCGTCCTTGTCCCAGAACAGGTGGAGCCGCAGCGGCAGGTTCCGCAACAGCCGACAGTACCTTCGAGCAGTGAAGCTCCGAGAACTCAGGGGTCACTTAAGCAGGGTTTGAGCCCGCGACACGACGATTCCGTCGATCCCGCTTCATCCGGAAAGGCGCAGTGAGATATCAACAGCTACTTGTGACCGATGCGGATAACACGCTATGGGAGACCGACGAAGTGTATGCCGCCGCGCAGCTCCAGTTGCTGAAGAGTGTGGAGGAGCGCTACGGCGTTAGTGCGCGTACCGAGGACCGCCTTGGTTTCGTCAGGGAGATTGATCAAGCCCTCGCATCTCGTCACGCAAAGCACCTGGGGTATCCCGCTGAACATCTAGTAGACGCTATCCTTTTCGCGGTCCGAGCCGGAAATGTTGACCACGCAGTCACCGAAGCTTTGCGTGCCAGTGCCACCACGTCTAAGGCTGAATCTATTGCGAATGCCTTCTTTCAGCACGTGTCGAACGAGATTCCGCGGCTCAGGAATGGTGTAGCCCAAGCCGTGCCCCGATTGGTTCGGCATCAGGTTCGGATTGTGGTCCTGACCGAGGGCGATTTGGCCCGCTGCGAACGGCTGCTGAAGCGACACGGCCTCAGTCGCCACGTAGCCGCTGTGATCTCCGAGAAGAAGACGGTTGAGTCCTACGTAGATTTGCGCAGGCGCTTCGGCAGTTTAAATGAACCGGTCATGATCGGCGATCAGATCGATCGGGACATCGAGCTGTCGAAGTTGGCGGGTTATGTGACCGTGTATTTTCCCGGAGGGTTCAAACCGGCGTGGACGCGCGATCGACAGATCGCTGCTGACTACGTCATAACCAATTTCGAACAAGTCGCCCCGATCATGGGTGTTTCAGAGAGTAATCCTGTCTGAGTGGGGGCAGTCGACAATTCGTGCATATGCGTTGGCTCCAGACAGGACTTTGCAAGAATAGCCGCGAGAAGTCACCTAGTGTACTGCCTCCAAAAGCAAGAACAGCGGCACACGTGTGGCACACGTGGCCGCTGCTTAGGGTCGTTTTTTATGGGTGAATCAGGATAGGGGAGACTGACGGGGATTCAGCGCGCGCTTGTTTCAAATGCGGATAGGTTGTTTGATTCCACCGGGCGCAATTAGACGCCTTAGGAACCGCGCTGCTCTTCAATCGCTTCGATCCACAGTTCAAGAGTCAAATCTTCGCGCTTCGGATTTCCGAGGTATGGGCGCTGCTCCGCAGCGTAGCGTTCCCTAAGAACATTGAGGTCGAATGGAACCGTACGCGCCAGATGCTGAATGTCGCTGCGATCGCGTTCGATATTGCGCTCCAGCTTTGTTAGTGCAAGATCGTATGGGTCGAGGGCCATCAAACGGAGGTGCTCAAAAACTCCCGGGAACATTTCGACCAAGCGGCTTTCATATTCGTAAGGGGCTTGAACAACTGTGACGCGATCAAGGTAGATTCCATATTTCTTGTGCAATTCTCCGCCTTGCATCGCTACCCGGCCGAATGTCGCGATCGCCGAGAGCGGAGCAATTTCAAGCACGTCCACATCGGCGGTCGGCCGGCCCAGGCCATAGAGCATTGTGACCACGAAACCGCCAATGCAATCGAGCCGCACAGGCTCGGTCACAAGCGCGTCAAGTTCCTTCAAAAATGAAAACCAAGGCTCGGGAACCTGCTCATGCTGAGGCATAAGCCAAGTGTCTCACGTCGAGATCTGTCAGCAGATTCCAGTGCATGGCTTCGGGAGGACGGTTTGTCCGTAGCCATTTACGCTCAACCTTAGTCATCGAATCATGGCAAAGAGTATCTTCCTGCACGAGACGCGATCGCTCTATCAATGCCCGGTTATTGGCAAGCCTTTGGGAGCGCGCGCTGTCCGCGGCCTTATCCGCCAACTGCCCGGCAAGCGTGACAACGAATCCCAGCCGATTCTGGCGGTCATGCAGTTTGACGTTCGCGAGCAGCCAATTCCAATTCATGTTGGCATAGGTGTAAGTCAGCCAAGGCAGAGCTTCGACCAGCCTTGTATCCAAGTCCTCGTGATCGAGCGCGCTAAAGAGCAACTGAGCGGGATTACGTCTTGGCTTGCCGCGCAGATAACTGAATCCTGGATATCCCAGCGCACCAAGATTCGACCTCAACTCGCTCTCGCCTAAAAAGGACACCACTGCGGTTTCGAGTGGCAACACCGTAGGTGGAAGATCAAACGCTCTCTGTGCTTGCCTTGCGAGGCGAGTGGTCACCGGACGAACCCCTCTTTCCAGCATCGACAAATATGCCTGCGTCAAACCCAGTCTGGACGCAGCTTGAGCTTGCGTACACTTCGCTCGCTCTCGTGCGTCTTTGAACTCTGCCCCGGTCATTCCAACCCTCTCTTCAGGAAATATAACATATTTTGTTATATTTTCAAATGAAGTCTAGCGATCACGTATCAAAAAACACCGCCCATTTGCGAGTGTAAGTCATTAACGCCATGGTGTTTAGAAGCGAATCCCGACAAGAATTGGATTTCAGATGAACGAGCGAAGGTTCAGTCACAGGCGAGTCTGGGACGGTGGAGAACTCTCGATTCGATTTTCTATGTCCTCAATGGCGTGAGATCGAACCGCGGAGCGCCTCGATTGAAGGGCTGCGCGCGTTGAGGGCAAGGATGAAAACCTAGTTATGCAATCCGGCGTCGGCTAGCGGGACCGCAGCGAGACGGTGAACTTCGTGGATGGCAGGATAATGGTGGAGGCTGGCCCCTGGTCCCTGATGAGAATGAATATCTGGTGTGTTGCGTTGAAAGCCTCAGCGGTACAGTTCCGATAGTTTCCATTGCGGTCCGTAAGCTTGATCTTGCGACTGGCCGTCATCCTTCTCGTGACCGGCACAACGTGTCCGAGGATGTGAGATTGATGAATTGCTGAACCGAACCGCTCACCGTCAAAAATCGTATGAAATGAGACTGTTGGGATAATCCGACGAACCTCGGCAATAAACTGCTTACCCTCACCGACGACAACCGGCTCCAGAACCAGCAGACAACAGGCATGAGGGCTGGTTGATACATAACGTCGGAAGGCCGAATAGTTCGAGGTACCGTATTTCTTGGCCAAATCGATAGGTACCTTCATCCCAAAGGCTGACTGATGTGCTTCGTCGGCAAAAACACTCCCCTGAAACAGGACTTCGGCGGCGAAGACGTTCGCCTCGCGCTCGAATAGCTCCGTGATGTCAGGGTCAAGATTCCCCTCACAATCCTGGATTAGGGAATAGGCCTTTTTCTGATGGGGAAGGATCCCGTGTCCGGCTTCGTGGAGCTTGATGAAGGGTACTTTCACCTGCGGGGTACCTTTATCAAGCAGGACAATCTTGTCCCCTGGATGGATCATCGCCAGTATTTTGCTGAGTGCAGACTTGATAGTCGTGATCTTCGCCTTGGCGGAGCGCATGAACTGAGCGATTACACCCTCGTCGAGGAAGTTGTCATCGACGACTGTCAGCTTGGCTGCCGCCATAAGTCGATCAACCGGTGTTGGAAAGACATGCAGTGCGGACGCCTCTTTCAAAAGGAGGGCCGCGTGCTTTTCGACTGTTGCCAGTTGGCTGGGACTCAGAGAGCAGTCGTTTGGTCGGGTCATTTCTTCCGCGTTTTTCGGATAAAGGCGAGGTACTCCATCAACGCGTCCTCCTCTTCTTTGCTCAGGTCTCCAATGGCAAAGGTCGCCACTTTCGCCTGTCGACGGCCGCCTTCCGTGACGCCTGCGGGAATATATCCTGCCCTGGCCATCAAGTCCTCATAAGAAGTCTTGTACACGCTTGCGAGCGCGTGGAGGATGTTGGGTGATGGTTTGGTGATCTTGTCGTTTTCGAGCTGACTTAGGTACGCGTTCGAAACCTCTTTGTTCGTAGCTTCCTCTACCTGGCGCAGGCTCAAACCTGAGGCCGTGCGCAAGCGAGCGAGATGATCCCCGAGTGTGGATTCGGGCGATCGGCTGTCGCCGACCTTTTTCATACAATTCCTCCATACCGTGGCAGACACCTTTGCAGTCATTCTCCGCCCAAATGCCGCCTTCGTCAAGCGGCGCTAAATGATCGCTTGACATTCTTAGCAGTGCTCTGTATCTTAAGTGGGAAGGCTGCCGTAAGGGCCTGAAGCCGGAGAAAGGGCAAATCATGAGTGAAGAACTGAATCGGGCGGAAGCCCAACTTCGCAGTGCCGAAGCCGAGCTGCACAAGGCTGAGGAAGAAGAATTAGCAGCGGTCCGGAAAATTGAGGCCGCTGTCGAGGAGATCAAGGCTGCTGAAGAGCGCTGCGAAATCCACTTTACGGTTGACGGGGAGCCGTGCGAAACCGACAAGCGGGAACTGACCCCGGATGAGATCATTCGCAGGTTCGGGCAGCGTGACCCATCGAAAAATTACCTGGTTCAAATCGTTAGCGGTCAGAAGGAGAGCTACCAGGGCAAGGGCCATATTCCTATCAAGATGCACGACGGGATGCGGTTTCAAATCCTCTCTACCGGTCCGATGACGGTGTCCGATGGTTCCTGCTAGCGCCGCGCTCACGCTGTTCATGGATGGGCTGCGAAGCCTTAGCTTTCAGCCCATCAAGCTGCCGGACCGCAGCGACTGCGTCGTCTTTGACTATGCGGTCGAGTCTGGCAAATTCGCCGGAAGGACGGTGCGCTTGGGTTTCATCGTGCCGGGGGACTTCCCAAATACTCCGCCCACAGGCCCGCACGTTTCCCCGCATATCCACCCATTGCGCCAGTCAGGTTCGCATCCGAACGGTGGCATACATCAGCAACACGCGGTTCCGTTTGCAACCGCGGCCGGAGGAGAATGGCAGTACTGGTCGCGCCCTTTTCCGGGTTGGGCTGAGGAACGAAAGACCGTGGCAGTTTACATGAGCCACATCTGGCGATTGTGGGATACCCAATGAGCAGAGCGAAGCACAGTACAGCGATGACGGGCGTAGTGAATGCCACAGCCCGTCGACATCTCTTACGCCGAGACGGACAGGAAGACATCTGTTTTGCGCTCTGGTTCCCCAGCACGGGTCGGAGCCGCATCACGGCCTTAATTCACAAAATCCTTTTGCCGTTGCCCGGCGAAAGAACCGTGCACGGAAATGTAAGTTTCAACCCGCCATTCCTTGAACGGGCGCTGGCTGAAGCAGCCGCTCGTGGGGCAGGGGTGGCTCTCCTCCATAGTCATCCGGGGGGGCGCCGCTGGCAGGGAATGAGCCATGACGACTTGACCACCGAAATTGGGATCGCAGGTTCTGTCTTTGGTGCTACCAATCTGCCGCTCGTTGGCCTTACGCTGGCCGGGGATGGTGCTTGGAGCGGCCGCTTCTGGCTACGCACCGCTCCCCGGACTTATTCCCGTTTCGACTGCGCTACTGTCCGCGTTGTTGCGGAAGACCTTCGAGTATCGTTCTACGACAAGTTGGCCCCTCCGCCTGGCTCAAACGCTCAACAGACTCGTACCGTAGCTGCGTGGGGTGAAGAAGCCCAAAACGATCTTGCACGTTTGCGAGTTGGAATCATCGGCGCGGGAAGTGTCGGTGGTATGGTGGGCGAGGCACTGGCGCGTATTGGAATCGAGGATGTGATGGTGATCGACTTTGACCAAGTCGAGGAACATAATCTCGACCGTCTGGTTTATGCCACCCGCGCGGATATTGGCCGTCCCAAAATTGAGGTCATGGCGGAACACCTGTCTTTGCGGGCAACGGCAGATTCCTGTCGGATCGAGCCTGTTCCGGGGGCTGTGTACGAGGAAACGGCGTTTCGCGCGGCGCTTGACTGCGATGTGTTGTTCTCGTGCGTGGATCGTCCCTGGGGACGGTACATCCTGAACCTGGCTGCATACGCTCACCTCATACCGGTTTTCGATGGCGGTATCTCGGTGCGAATGAACCGGCTTGGCAGGATCGCGGCGGCGGACTGGAAGGCGTTGACGGCCACACCGGGAAGACAATGCCTCCAATGCGCGGGGCAATATGATCCGGGCCTTGTGCAGATGGAGCGGGAAGGTTTCTTGGACGATCCGGCCTATATTGAGGGCCTGCCGAAAGACCATCCACTCAGGTCGCGCGAGAACGTCTTCGCATTCTCGATGGGCTGCGGGAACCTTCAGCTTTTGCAGATGCTGGCGATGGTGCTCTGTCCCCTCGATCAGCCAAATCCTGGAACGCAGCTCTATCACTTTGTCGGAAATTTGATGGAGGAACCGACGTTCGGACAGTGCCATCCTCAATGCCAGTTTCCTGATCTGACAGCAACAGGAGACCGTTGTGGCATAAATGCCCTTGCCGCAAAACCGTAACTCGGTCGAAAAGAAAGGGCACGAATTCAGGCGATAAAGAGCTAACAGGTGCAAGCGTTGTCACATCTCGTCTTCAAGCTTGTTGTAGCGCCATGACAAATGGGAGCAGAGTCCATCAAGACCGGGGAACAGCGACGCCTCATTTGCATTCAGCATATTCAGTTCGCTTCGAATACTTGGAAAGGCTGACGCGGGAATGATGAACTTAACCAGATTGTTCTTGTAGTAACGATACCTTTCCAACGGGACAAACCTAGAGTTCTTGGCGCCAGCAGGATTATGAAGTCTTTGAACCGTAAACACGCCTGATTGAGTGACGACGCGGAGAGAAATGGCCTTGGGGCGAAAAATCAGGGTTCGAGATTTGTTGTCAAACAGATCGCTGCCACGCAGCAAGAGCGTTGGATGTCCAGTCGAGAAGGCGAGTAGCCGGAAGCTAGGGACGTTTAAGGGCTAGCGGGCCTTCGCGTTCAGGTCTTTACAGTGCTGGCACAACCTGTAACCAGCTGTCCCCGGGCGACGCTCCTTCTTTGGGATATCCTGGCCGGAAGCGCATTTATTATTGTTGTGATAGACCCGATTTTCGGCTGGCTTTTTCGCCTCATTGATGGAGTTGAAAGGGTTAACCGTCATTGGGACTTTCTCCTTAGGAACTTGCAAGTGTAGTCTTACAGATTTTTCACGTCAGCAGCGATGTCCGGGTTGCTGGCAGCAGCAATCGCTTGCACCTTGGCAATATAATCATCCGGCACTCCGTGCTCGCGCAAGCCGCAAATGATGTGCCTCAAATAATCGAGGTTTGTCTTCAATCCAAGCTGCGGGCTCTTGACTATGTAGGTCAGAGCTTGCACGACGTCAGCTTTCGAGCGCTGGACCTCGATAATCTCGCGCTTGTAGTTGGTGCTCTCACCCTCAATGGCATCAAAGGATCTCCGGCCCTTCGGTGTGGTGTCTCGCCCAATAAGGTCATCTGGAATCTGGTAGAGCACCCCCCAAACCTTACCCCCTTCTTTCCTCACAATGTCCGAAGCCGCACAACCACGTCCCGTGCTCATCACGTCGAACGCGAGTTCATAATCTTCGACGGTTTCAGCGATGTCGACGAACTTTGCGTCGCCGCGCAGCCGGTCCATACTGTTGATTTCACTTTCCGAGCAATTGGAGCCGTATTGGAACACGAGCGCCATGGGTCGGCACCTTTCGTAAGTTGTTTATCTCTTCCGCAATCAGTGCGGCCGCGCGCTTCTCGATCTTGCGGCGGTGGCGCGCCGGCAGACTCTCGATAATGTCGTTGAGATTCCGGTCCATGATCCATTTACCTTCTGTGGCGGCTTGAGCCTGATGCATGAGGCACAAAATTGGGTGACTTTGTCAGAATGTCAATTTCTCCCTGATTAAGAGGTCTAGCCCGCATAGATTACCTGATTTGGCCAAGCATCAAAAGCAGACCGACTTATGCCGTCACAAACTCTAAAGCTGAGCGCTTTCCGCGATTCGTTCGAAGGACGCGGTGAAATATCCAACAAGAAAGAGCCAGTATCGACCGCGGAATGCCTAGCGAAAAACAGTCATTAAAAATGATATAGCCGCGACTACTTGTCTGGATGCGAGCGGGAATTACGACCGGCTTAGAAGCTTGGCAGCGTCTGATAGTTTCTCAAACTCGGAGACCCCGCCCCCGATATAAACTTCGCCCCATTGATTTGGGCTCTCCACGACACCGTACCTCTCGTCAAACGGTCCGCGGAACAAGCGACGATCGAGAGGCACGTTGGCACATGGATTCTCGTAAACACGAACACGGACTCGGTTCAGAGAGAGGTCGCGATCTGTTCCGGCTGACTGCTCCACAGCCTGCCGATATTCCTCGACGCCGAAGTCGCGTCCCAGCTCCTGTTCCCGGTCGTGTACGAAAAGGCGGAATCGTTTTTCTCCAATCGCGTATCGCTCGACCACTATTACGGCGCTGATGATCGCGTTTTCTGGCGCCAGACGTTTGACGGTCGCTTCCTCTCCCTGAGTCCCCGCCAGAGTCCTTGAGGGATCAGTTGGCTGAGCCTTCGCGGCCAGAGAAGGGAATGTGAGGTCACCGAGCATCGCACCCATAACGATCTGCCAGCTGAGGTCAATTCGCGGCTTGTCCGGGTTCTCGAGAATCAGGCAGCAGCAGTGCCCCTCCAAATCTTTGAATCTCCTTCTCGCGGCGTTGAGCTTCTCACGGATCGGGCCGTAGGGATTATAGGCACCCCCGCGAACGCGACTATCCTCGAGCTTCGACGTGAAATTCTCCACATCGAGCAGCACCTCCGTTCCGTCTGCGCGCAAGCGGTAATCCGGCCGGCTGCTGCTGTTTTCGATCACTGGCTCGACCTCGATGTCAGTGAGTCCATGCGATCGCAAGTATTCTTGCAGCAATGCTTCTGACTGAACTCTAACCGGCTCAGGTTTGTCGTTCGCCGAGTGCACTTCAAATCCCACGGCCCCGAGAATGCGGGTCGCATCCATGGTCGTGAAGTCGACGAGGGGAACCTTGAGAAGTTCCGACACGACTTGTTTGGGCGAGAATCGGCGGCCCTGGATCTTCACCCAATACTTATCGATCGCCTTCGGTTCCAGGCGAGCAGCGAGACGGGTGATTTTCTCCGAATCGATCTCGTAATTGACGCCGTTGAGGCGGACAGTCTTGCGCATACGCATTATTAATACTCCTGTACATACTATAGACAATCAAGAAGTAATATACAATAGCATATAAACTATTCATAATAAACAACTTATATATTACGCAGAATATTTCTACCAAATAGTAGCCAAAATTGATCGCGACTTTGTATACTATGGGTGTAAGGAAAGAGGGGCCATGAATCAGAAGCAAATGGCGAACGAGCAGATTAGCCGCATCTCGGGAGAGCCGAAACAAACTGCTCTGGAGGAACGGCAAATGCTCAAGAATTTTGGAGTAGAAGCGACTGCGAACGCAGTCGTAGAGGTGAGTCCGAAATAGGCTCTGAAAGTAAGCGCCCCCGCGTTAGAGCGCGGGGGCAAACCATAAACCAGGCTGGTTGAGAGCCCGG
>JBKQKT010000786.1:0-13617 GCA_052147365.1 Candidatus Korobacteraceae bacterium
TTCTCGGGCGGGAAGCTCTCCAGCAGGATGGCCTGTGACAGCGGCTGCAACGCGCCGCCGCCTGCGCCTTGAATCGCGCGGGCAATAAGAATCATTCCCAGGCTCGTCGCGGCGCCGCAGGCGAAGGAAGAGACGGTGAAGATGATGATGCAGGAAATGAGGAACCGCTTGCGCCCGAATTTCCGTGAGAACCAGGGGCTGGCCGGCAGAATGATGGCATTGGCGACGAGGTAACTGGTCAGCACCCAGGTGGCTTCATCATTGGTGGCCGACAGACTGCCGGCAATGTAGGGCAGCGCGACCGAGGCGATGGAGGTGTCGAGCACCTCCATAAAGGTTGCCAGCATCACCGAGATGGCGATCAGCCACGGACTGAAAGCAGGCCGCGACATCGATATGCCACCAGCGCCAGCCACCGTCGTGCTTGCCATCCGGCTACTCCCTTTCCTTCTTGTCTGTCATCCTGAGCGAGGAGTGTAGCGACGAGTCGAAGAGCCTGCCCCGAGCGAAGCCGAGGGGCCCCCCTACACTGGAAAAACCCTCCGGAAAAGCGAAAAAGATACAGATGCGCGGAGTCAGGGGCGCGATTCTCCGCCTCGAATTTTGTGGTTGGGTGGCGGTTAAACTACACTGCATTCCGTCCCCATATGAACAATGCCCACTTCGGCTTTACTCCCGCGGAGTTGCGCAAGCTACGCAGCTTGAAAGATCCCTACGGCATCCAGCGTTTTCTCGACAACATGCCCTACCACCTCGCCGATACCGCTTGGTCGCCGAGACGAGTGCTGCGGGAAGGAACTTCCCACTGCCTGGAAGGTGCGTTTTTCGCCGCTGCTGCTCTGCGCGCCAACGGGCATCCGCCGCTGATTGTGGATTTCGAGGCCGAGAACGATACCGATCACGTGCTCGCCGTCTATCGCGTGAAAGGACTTTGGGGCGCGGTCGCCAAGTCAAACTACACCGGATGCCGCTACCGCGAACCCGTGTACCGCTCACTGCGCGAGCTGGCCATGAGCTTTTTCAACATCTACTTCAATATGCGCGGCGAGCGAACCTTGCGCACTTTCTCGCGGCCGGTGGACCTGGCGCGCTTCGATGACCGGCAGTGGATGACGACCGAGAAGCCCATTTGGTTCATCGTGTATCACTTGCTGGAGATCCACCATTACAAATTGCTGCCGCCGGGAATGTCCAAGCGCCTGCATCGCGTGGACGAGCGAACATTCCGGGCGGAGATTTTGGGAAAGGCGCTCAAGTAAGATTTGGCCAGGTCTTTAACTTTTCCACTCGCGCTACGTCCAATCATTTCGTGGGTTTATATGAGTTCGAAGGCGAAGCGATGGCGGCAATTATTTGGAACTTCCCCGTCTTCACGCGGGAACGGCTAAAATAAGAATACTCAGCCGGGGTGGAGTGCATCCAATGATTCTTAAGTGGTTGGTCCTTTAATGATCTTAAATCGTGTCCGTCTCTCCTTCCTGGCGCTCCTGCTAGCTAGCTCTCTTAGCGGCATCGCGCAAAACCCTCCCGCGGCACAGGATTCAACCCCTACCGCAGTCCCGACGCTGGAGAAAAATCCGCCGGCGGAGTCGCCCGAGCAACAGTCATCGTCTGCCGCCGGCAAACCCGCGGAGGCATCGGCGCCGAAGCAGCCCGACCAGGCCGCTGCCTACTATCACTACGCTCTGGCGCACATGTACGAAGAGATGGTCTCGATGTACGGCCGCTCCGACTACGCCAGCAAAGCAATCGACGAGTACCGGCTGGCAATTGAGAACGACCCGAACTCTGATTACTTGAACGCCGCCCTCGCCGAGCTCTACGCGCGCACTGGCCGCATTCGCGACGCGGTCCTCGAAGCCCAGGACATCCTGAAGCGCGATGGCAACAACCTCGAGGCGCACCGGCTACTGGGACGGATTTATTTGCGTTCGCTGGGTGATATGCAGGCGGGCACGCAGTCGCAGGAAATCCTGAAGTTGGCGATTGACCAATACGAACAGCTTGTGAAGCTCGATCCCAATAGCGTGGAAGACCATCTGCTGCTGGGCCGTCTGTATCGCCTGAACAATGAGCTTCTGAAGTCGGAGAGCGAGTTCAAGGCCGCAGTGAAGATCGCTCCCGATTCCGAAGAAGCGGTCTCTACACTCGCTTACCTCTACAACGAGGAGGGCGATTCCGCCCATGCTTTGCAGGTCCTGAACGCAATTCCTGAGACGGCGCGCACCGCCAAGCTCTACTCGGCTTTGGGCTACACCTACGAGCAGCAGAAGCAATACAAGGAAGCCATTGACGCCTATCGCCGCTCCACCGAGCTCGACCGTGACAACCTCGATTCGGTGCGCGGCCTGGCGCAGAATCTGATGAACGACGGCCAGACCGAGGCGGCGCTGGAACAATACAAGGTGATAGCGGACGCCGATCCGTCGGACGCGCAGACGTACATGCGCATCGCCGAGATCGACCGGCGCAATGGGAAGTTCGACCAGGCGATGGAAGCGCTGAAGAAAGCCAACTCAGTTGTTCCCGATTCGCTTGAAGTGGAATACAACATCGCCGTCATCGACGAAGCACAGGGTAAGTACGATGACGCCATCACGATTCTGAACCAGCTTTTACAGAAGACCGATCACGCCGACGGACAGTACAGCACGCCGGAGAAGAACAACCGCTCTGTTTTCATTGAGCGGCTGGGAACGGTATACCGCGAGGCCAACAAACAGCAGCTCGCAGTGGATACGTTCCGCAAGATGCTTGCCCTTGGTGATGAGAACGCCATTCGTGGGTATCAGCAGATAATCGAGACTTATCGCGATAACCGCCAATGGCAAATGGCTACGGATGTCGCTGCCGAAGCTGCGAAGAAATTCCCCGACGACCGCGATTTGCAGATGGTTTGGGCTTCACAGCAGGCCGACATGGGCGACGCGGATGCCGCCATCGCACGCGTCAAGGCGATGTTGAAGGGAACTCCCGACGACCGCACGGTTTATATTGCGTTGGCGCAGATGAACAGCCGGGTAAAAAACTGGAAGGCGGCGGAAGAGTACATCAACAAGGCTCTCGAACTCGCAACTCGGCAGGAGGACAAGGACTACGTGATCTTTGTGCAAGGCTCCATATATGAACGTCAGAAGAAGTATGACCTGGCGGAGGAGTCCTTCCACAAGGTGTTGGTAGACGACCCCAAGAGCGCGATGACCCTGAACTACCTGGGCTACATGCTGGCCGATCGCGGCACCCGCGTAGAGGAGGGACTGGGATACATACGCCGCGCCGTTGCCCTCGATCCGCAGAACGGCGCATATCTCGATTCACTTGGCTGGGCATATTACCGGCTCGGCAATTACGACCTGGCGGAGGAGAACCTGCGCCGCGCCTCCGAGCGGATCGGTAACGATCCCACCGTCCATCAGCATCTGGGCGAGCTTTACCAGAAAACCGGACGCCTGAAGCTGGCCGCGAACCACTTCGAGCGCGCTCTGGAGGAGTGGAACACGAGCATCCCCGCCGACGTGGATCCTGACGACGTCGCCAAAGTGCAGAAAGAGTTGGAAACCGCCCGCGTGAGACTGGCCAAGCAGACCGGCGGCAAGCAGTAGATTTTCCCCATTGTCATCCTGAGCGAAGGTTCGTCCGCTTTGCAGACGAACCGAAGTCGAAGGACCCCTACTCCCGCAAGGCTTGCCAAGTCAGCGTTGTGGGAGCCATCACCCCCCTCGTTTTCCGCAGTCGCACTGGGCTCTCGGAGTAAAGCGGTAGCTGGCCAGGCGCTCGATCGCTTTATCAAACTGGTAAATCCGGCTCATGGATCCCAACTTCTCCAGTAGCGAAACCAGAGACTGGCCCGCGGGCGTGGCCTTGACGGCGTTATCGAGCACGATCTCGCGTGCGCCGACGGCTTTGCCATAAAGGCGCTGGTCGGCGCTGGAGTCCGGCTCCAGACTGGCGCCGTTCAGTGATATGCCTGCAAAAAGTCCCTTGGTCCGGGCATAGCTCAAAATGTCAGCACCGCCGACCGATCCGGTAGCGGTGGCGCCGCTTGGGCCCGCCGCCGCGGTTAAGTCGGTGCCAACCTTGACCTTGCCCTGCAGTACCTTATTCACTGCCGAGGGCGACATGATAAGAAGCACAACATCGGTGGACGAGCCACCCACTTGCAGACCAGCGCTGGCGCCACCGATGGTGTACATGGCAGGCGCTGACCATTCGTCGCCGGTAAAGTTCTGGCCCTTGCGGCAAGTCATTGGGCCACGGCCGCGGGTCCCTCCAACTCCAACCGCGAACTTCTTCACCCCGGGCAAAACCAGGATGCAATTAGCGGTCACCAGTAGGCTGGATGGAACGACCTTGCCGTCGAGCAGTGCCTGTAACACTGCGGTGGCGTTCTGGATGGTCTGTTCGTCTTTGCTCTGGTCGGCGCCCCATGCAGGCAAGACCGAGATCAAAAGCAGGGGTGCGAGGAACCAAGATACGGTGGCTCTTATCTTCAAAGTAGGCATTAGCGCCTCCTTTCATTTGTGGCACAACGCGCCAAGCACTATATACCCAATATCCTACATTCGAAGCTTTGTAACAATTTTTTCATCTTAGCGGCTCCTGCAGCTTACTACTGCCCAAAGCGAACCTGGCCTCAACTCCTCGAAGCTGTCAGCGATTAAAACTTGGTAAATAGAGGGGTGTACTCTTGAGAGGCTCTACCTGCTATCCCCCTGTGTTACCGATCCCCTGTTTTCGCGCCTGCTACACTTCGCTTATGCTTGCAAGCTACGCGGTGCGCGTGGAAGATTCCCGCGGGCGCCGCTATCCGGAGCCGCCGCATCCCTACCGCAATCCCTTCCAGCGTGACCGCGACCGCGTCGTCCACGCGCGGGCCTTCCGCCGCCTTGAGAACAAGACGCAGGTCTTCACCCGCCGCTACTCCGACCATTTCCGCACACGACTGACGCACACTATCGAGGTGGCGCAAATCTCCCGTACCATCGCTGCAGGACTCAACTTGAATGTGGACCTTGTTGAGGCACTCGCGCTCGTCCACGACCTTGGACATCCGCCGTTTGGACACGCCGGTGAGCGTACCCTCGACCAACTGATGCGGCAACGTGGCGAGTTCTTCGATCACAACGTACAAGCCTTGCGCACGGTAGAGGACTTCGAGTTGCGTTACGCCAGCTTTCGCGGCCTGAACCTTACCTTCGAGGTGCGTGAAGGCATCATCAAGCATTCTCGCGACTACAGCGCAGCGGGTCACCCCGAACTGGCCGAATATCTGCTCGACCAACGGCCGCCGCTGGAAGCGCAGTTGATCGACCTGACCGACGAAATCGCCTACAGCACCGCCGATCTCGACGACGGATACGAAGCCAGGTTGCTGGTGCTTCCGCAGATTCGCCAGCGGGTAAGCGTATTCGAGAAGCACTACGCCGAAGCCGAGAGAAATTATCCCGACGCGCCGGACAAGCTGAAGTTCAATGAAGCTCTGAAGCGTATGCTCAACCGCTTCGTTACCGATCTCTTCGAGAACACGCAGAAGCGCGCGCAGCAGGCCGGCGTCGGCAGCCTCGATGAATTACGTCACTATCCCGAGCGGCTGGCAGGGTTCAGTCTGGAGGTGGAGCAAGAGCGTCAGGAGGCCAAGAGCTTCCTGTACGAGGCACTCTACAACTGCAAGCGTCTGGAACCGGAGAAGCGGCTGGCGGAGAGAGTGATTACGGAGGTGTTCGAACACCTCGTCGCCCATCCTGAAGCGCTTCCCCAGAGCTATCGCGAGAAAGCCGAAAAAGAACCGCTGGCGCGCGTGGTGTGCGACTACATCGCCGGCATGACCGACCACTATGTGGAAGACTTGCGCAAGAAGCTGGCGGGGCGAAAGAAGATTGAATCTTAGATCCGGGATGCCACATTCTATCCCTGGTCTCAATGTTTACAAGGTCACATTTCTGGTCGGCTTAACGCGCAGGGGACCTCCCTCTGCCGCATGAGTCCTCCGACTCGCAGTAGAATCTAATATCGAAACTGGGCCGTTATTCATTGTTCTTCCTTCGGAAGAATCGGGATTTGCATGAGTTATCTTCATCGCGGGGTTCGAACCGGGCTGCGCCGCGTGAACGCGCAGGCATCAGGCATTCTTGTGGTTTGCATCACTGCGTCCACTCTTCTTCTTGGGGCCTGCGGTCGGAGCCGCGCCGCGGCGGGGCCGCAAGCTACCCCTGCCATGCCGGTCAAGGTTGCGACCGTCACTACCCACGACGTTGGCGACACGTCTGAGTATGTGGCCACCATCAAGTCGCGCAACTCCGCCACCATCATGTCGGACGTCGAGGGCTGGATCTTCGCTATTAGGGTGAAGTCGGGCGACTTTGTCAAGAAGGGCCAGACCCTGATGGAAATCGACCCCCGCCGCCAGCAGGCCACCGTCTCCAGTTACGACTCGCAGCGTGCGTCCAAAGAGGCCACACTCCAGTGGACTAAGGTCCAGTTGGAGCGGAACAAAGCTCTGTGGGAGTCGAAGGTCGTCAGCAAACAGGACTTGGATCAGGCTCAATCCAACTACGATGCTGCGCTGGCTGACGTGAAGTCGCTGGACGCGCAGGTCAATCAGCAGCAGGTGCAACTGAGGTACTTCAGCGTGTTCTCGCCCACGGACGGAGTCATTGGCGATATTCCTGTCCACGTTGGCGATCGCGTAACCAACACCACGCCGCTGACTACCATTGACGAGCGCCGTGGTCTCGAGGTGTATATCGCCGTCCCTTCGGAGCGCGCGCGGGAAATCAAACTGGGCGCCCCGGTAGAAGTCGTCAACAATGACGGAAAAGAGTTACTGCAGACCAAGGTGTATTTCATCTCGTCGCAAGTTGATACCGCGACGCAGTCGGTGCTGGCGAAGGCCCCAGCCGACCAGGCAGCAGACATACTCCGCTCGATGCAATTGGTGCGCGCCCGCATTACCTGGAGCACACACCCCGGCATCACCGTACCGGTAGTGGCGGTGTCACGCGTCAGCGGCCAGTTTTTCGCGTTCGTTGCCGAGCAGCAGGATGGCAAGACTGTGGCTCACCAGCGTCCCTTGCAATTGGGCGAAATTTCCGGCAATGACTACGCTGTCCTGAGTGGCCTAAAGGCGGGCGATCAAGTGGTCGTCTCCGGGGGACAAAACCTCGCCGATGGCGTGCCGGTGAAGATTGAGCGATAACCAGGAGCGCTGGTTTGTGTCAGGGCACGACTTTGGTCGTGCCGCAGGCGATTGAAAAGCAGGGGCTTTTAAGCCCTGCAACCGCCGTGAACCCAGGGGCTGAAGCCCAGTTCATTACCTCTGCTCTTTCGGCACGACTGAAGTCGTGCCCTGACACAGATCGCCATCGCATCAGCCGTTGAGGCTAGGTTTATCTACTATGGGATTGCGCTAGAACTGGATGACGTTCACCGACGAATGATGGTAACTAGGGGCATTTTGTTTGTTTGCTGACTTCTTCATCCAGCGCCCGGTCTTCTCAACCGTAACCTCGCTATTCATCGTGATTGCGGGCGCAGTCTGCATTCCGTTCCTGCCGATTGCGCAGTTTCCCGAACTCGCGCCGCCGCAGATCCAGGTAGCCAGCGTTTATACCGGCGCCGACGCAACGGCGGTCGAGTCCTCAGTCACCATCATCCTGGAAGAAGCGATCAACGGCGTGGAAGGCATGCGTTACATGACTTCCAGCAGCGGCAACGACGGTACCAGCACCATCACTATCGTCTTCGAATTGACCCGGCCCCTCGATATCGCGGCTGTGGACGTGCAGAACCGCGTCTCCGGGGTACAAGGCCGCCTGCCCAATGAAGTCAAATCCACGGGTGTGACCGTCACCAAGGTCTCCACTTCCTTCATCATGGCGGCCGGCTTCTACAGTCTTAATAACCGCTACGACAACGAGTTCGTCAGCAACTACATTGACATTTACGTTAAGGACGCCCTGAAGCGTGTGAAGGGCGTCGCCGATGTGCAGATCTTCGGCGAACGCAAGTACTCGATGCGTCTCTGGCTCGATCCGGCGCGGCTGGCGGCCCGCGGGCTCACGGCCACGGATGTGGTCTCCGCCCTTTCGCAGCAGAACGTTCAGATTGCTTCCGGGCAGGTTGGAGCCCAGCCCGCCGACACCAGCCAGATGTTTCAGATCAGCGTGCGCGCTGTCGGACGTCTGACCGACCCGCAACAGTTCAACAACATCGTCCTCAAGCCGGGCGGTAATGGGGCGCTGGTCAGGCTGGCGGATGTGGGTTACTCCGAACTGGGCGCCGAAGATTACAGCGCACGGCTGCGCTTCAACGGCTTCGACGGTGTCGGCATCGGCGTGACCCAATTGCCTACAGCGAATGCCCTCGATGTGGACAAATCGGTCAAGGCCGAACTGGACAGGCTGTCCAAGCGCTTTCCGCCGGGTCTGGAATACAAAGTCGCGTTCGACACCACGACCTTTGTGGGCGATTCCATCCGCGAGGTGCTGAAGACGCTGGCCGAAGCTATCTTCTTCGTCATGCTGGTCATGCTGATCTTCCTGCAGGACTGGCGCAGCACCCTGATTCCCGCCATCGCCATTCCCGTATCGCTGATCGGCGCATTTGCTTTCATCAAGCTCTTCAACTTCTCCATCAACACACTCACTCTCTTTGGGATCGTGCTGGCCACCGGGCTGGTGGTTGACGACGCCATCGTCGTCATCGAGAACATTCAGCGCCACATGAGCCAGGAGCGTACCGACTCGCACGTGGCAGCCTCGGTAGCCATGAGTGAAGTGACGGGCGCCGTCGTGGCCACGTCGCTGGTGCTGATTGCCGTTTTCGTGCCGGTATCGTTCTTTCCCGGTACCACCGGCCTGCTGTACAAGCAATTTGCACTGACCATCGTTTTCTCCATCGGCATCTCGGCCTTCAATTCCCTGACCTTCACTCCGTCCCTTTCGGCCCTGCTGCTGCGATCGGAAACCGGACGCAAGAACGTGTTTTTCCGCGGCGTGGAGCACTTGATCCATCGCACCACCGCCTATTACGTAGTGGGTGCGAAGAAAGCGATCAAGCTGAAATACGTGATGGTGCTCATTTTCTTCGCCGGGCTGGCCGCTACGTACGTGGTCTATAAGCTCGTGCCCAGCGGCTTCGTCCCTGACGAGGACCAGGGATGGTTCATGGTCACGGTGCAGGCGCCGCAGGGCGCTTCGGTCGAATACACTTCCAACGCCGTGCGCGAAGTTGAAGCCATCGCCAGCACCGACAAGGACATCATCGGCGCCTTCAGCGTCATCGGCTTCAGCTTCACCGGCAACGGCCCCAACAAAGCCATGGTGTTTCTCACCCTCAAGAGCATCAACGAGAGGCCGGGAGAACAGCGGTCGGCGACCTCCATCGTCAACCGGTTGCGTGGGCCAATGCTGGGACTTAGCGACATTCAGGCATTTCCCTTCCTGCCACCCGCTATTGCCGGCGTCAGCAGCCTCGGCGGCTTTACCTTCGAGGTACAGGACGAAGGCGGCAACACCGTGCAGCAGCTCTACAACATCGCCCAGAAACTGGCGCACGACGGCAACTCGCGCCCTGATTTGAGCGGCCTCTTTAGTCCGTTTACCGCCAACGACCCGCAGTTCGTGGTCAAGATTGATCGCGAGAAGGCTCGCAGCCTGCAGGTGCCCATCCAGCAGATTACCGACGCGCTGCAGGTTTACATGGCGTCGGCCTACGTCAATGATTTCGACTTCAACAATCGTGCCTATCGCGTGTACGTGCAGGCGGCGCAGCCCTTCCGCCGCCAGCCGCGCGACATCCGCAACCTCTATGTTCGCTCCGACAATGGCGCCATGATTCCGCTTGACAACGTTGTCAGCATCAAGGAGTCAACTTCGCCGCAAGTCATTACCCACTACAACATCTTCCGCTCGGCGGAGATTGATGGAGCGGCTGGCCCCGGCTACAGCTCCGGCCAGGCCATTCAGGCCATGGAGGCGGTGGCCAAGAAAGATCTGCCTCTTGGCTTCAACTATTCCTGGTCCGGTCTTTCGCTGGAGGAGATACGCTCGGGTGGTCAATCGGCAATGCTGTTTGCGCTCGGCCTGCTGCTTGTCTATCTCACGCTCTCGGCGCAATACGAAAGCTTCGTTTTGCCGTTCATCATTCTGCTGAGCGTGCCCATGGCAATGCTGGGCGCGCTCCTCGCGCAGACCCTGCGCGGACAGTTGAACGACGTGTACTGCCAGATCGGGCTGGTGATGCTCATCGGACTGGCCAGCAAGAACGGCATTCTGATTGTGGAGTTCGCCGAGCAGTTGCGCCACAAAGGGCTTTCCATCAAGGAAGCGGCAGTGGAAGCTGCGCGCATCCGTCTGCGCCCCATCCTGATGACCTCGTTCGCCTTCATCCTTGGTGTGCTGCCACTGGTCTTCGCCAGTGGCGCAGGCGCGCAGAGCCGCCACTCCGTCGGAACCACGGTCTTCGGCGGCATGATCTTCTCCACCATCTTGAACTTGTTCTTCATTCCTGTGCTGTACGTGATCGTCAAGACGCTGACCGAGCGCGAGAAAGCACCAGTGACAAGTGCGTGACGGGTTTTTACCCAGCGTGTTCGGGTAGAGCGGCGCTTTAGCGCCGCGTCCAAGCCCCTTTATTCTTGTCATTCCGAGCGGGCTTCAGGCCGCGAGGAATCTGCTTTTGCCGATTTCTTTCAGCAGGCTGTTCGAGGTCCCTAACTCCTCATTCACGGCACCGAAAACAGCTCCCACCCGCTGTGCCCTTCGTTGAAGATGAAATCAATCAGCCCCAGGCCCGGGCATCGATCGTTCTTCACCTCGGCCACGAGGATCGCTTGCCGCACACCGCCGCGTACCGCCTCGGTCGCCGCTGTACGGACTTTTTCCGAGTGAGTAAGCAACTCACGGTACGAGCAGGGCGGCAAGCTGTTATCGAGCTTGATCGCCGATCGAATGCATGAAGAGTCGAACAGCTTGCAGTAGAGGCCGCGATGCTGGGCAAACTGCTGTTCCACTTCCGCCCGGCTGACATGCTCCGTTCGCGGCCCTGTGCCCACGCCTTGTTCTGGAACGTATGACAGAAACTTCTTCGCATCGCCTTCGCGAATGGCGGCGAAGAACTCGCGCTCCAGCACCGCCGGCGGCGGAGCGGACGTATGCGCAGTGCTGGACGGCGATGCCGACTGCGCTGAAGAAAAGCTGCGAGCCAACAAAACCAGCCAACACATCACAAGCCGCCATCTCATCGCTTTTTTCTCGCCCCGGCGCTCTTTGTCTTGGACGGGGCTTTGTGCAATGCCGTCTTTTTTTCCTTCCGCGCACCGCCGGCCTCCAGCTCAGCCCGCCGCTTCTTCGGCAGCCGCTCCCACACCAGGCGGTACGATTCAGCAATCAGGTCGCGCAGTTCGTCGTCGGCCACTACATTCGTGCCCAACAGGCTCACCCATTGCGCTCGCGCCATATAAGGAGCAGGAATGATGCCTTCCCGCTCGCACAGCTCCGCGAAGCTCTCGGGCGAGCACTTGAATGAAAGCCGTTGCGGCACCATCTCAATGGCAGCCACCACGAAAAGCTTGCCGTCCACCTTGAAGCACAGGTCAGCGCCCCACTGCATATTCTCTGTGGTGTGCGGAAACCGGAGGCAATACTGCCGAATCGCTTCAATGTCCATTCGCTCCTCCCGGCGCGCTTGTCGCGAGCTCCGGCCACTCGCGGACCATCACGACCTTGGTATAGGCTACGCGGAAACCGCGCCGCTCCATGTTGCGCTGCGAGCCGCTGCCCGGCTGCGTGCTCACCACAGCATACTCGCAGCCTGCGAGACCAGCCTCGTGCAAGCGCATTGCAATCAACGCGGTCTGCACGCCGCGCCGCCGGAACTCCGGCAGCGTTGCCGTCCCAGACAGCGCCGCGATGCGCGCTTCCGGAATGACGCGCCCGCAGCATCCTCCGACGACCGTCCCGTCAATTCGCGCCAGGAAGTTTAAGGCCCCGGGCAGGGCCGCGAAGCCGCCAAGAAAACCGTCCGAGACCGGAACAGCGTCGGAGAAGCCTTGCGCGATCGCGCGGCTCCAGGGGGCCGCCGTCTCCTCCGACACGCGCTCAATAACCACGTCGACGGGCGGCGTAAACGGCTCATCTGCTCCGATTCTCCGGATGAGCACGGAGTTAAACTCCGCGATCCGGTAGCCGCGCTGGCCGAGAAGAAGGAGCAGCGCAGGATCGGCCAGCGGAGACACCACCACCGTCGAAGGCACACCTCGGCTGCGGTAAAAGGTCTCGACCCGGTCAACGTCGTCGGCGTGCACTTCGCCATACAATCCCATGCCCACACTCTGGTTCGCCGGGTAGGTCGGACCGCCGAAGAACGCTACTCCCCCAGCGATGGTTTCCGCCGCAGGCGGCCGCAAGGGACTGTGGCGGCGTTGCGCTTCGACCCAGTCAGGCGCAGCCGTCTCGGCCATTTCCAGCCGGCGGGCGAACTCCAGATCAACAAAGTCAGGAAGCTGCTGCGAAAGAACATCTCGTGATTCAGACATGCAAAACTCCTCTGGATTTGTCGGAACACAATGGTGGCTTTGCCCCCGGATGGGCGGCGCTTCGGGAGTGGAGTTTCGTTAGCGCGGGGCGATGATCACAGGCAGTTCGACAAGCAGTGTATCGCAAGTTCGCCATTTCATGAAGACGGAGGCCACAAGGCGGCAGCCAGGAATCTTCCTGTGTCTTTTTAATGCGGCGATTTTCGGTTATTGTGTATGGCAATAGCGCTACTTGAAAAATCAGCGCCGCAGGGGAAGATGAGATTCGCAGCACAACGTCTTCTAGCCGCAGCACTTTTGCTGGCCATGTCGTCTCCCGGGAGACAAGCAATGGCGCAAGCGGCGCCGTCTGCCACCCGGGAACAATCGCCCCCAGCGCAATCGTTGCCCTCGCCGTCTGTTTCCCCGGTCAGTCTCCCGTCTGTACATCCCGCGCTGTCGTCTCTTTCGACGCCACCCGAAGTCTCACCGCCGCTCCAGCCGCTGCTTGACTTCAAGGATTCCGACGTCAAGTTCAACCTGGCGTCCCTGATGAACACCCTCCGCGACAGCCGGCATGAAGGCTGGGTCTTGGCTGCTTATCCCGACCCGAAGACCAGCCGGCCGCTCATCGGCGCGGGATTCAGTCTTGACGTAGCGGCGACCGAGCACGTCCAGCACGACGCTCTCAACCCTTATCCCTTCCTCGAGCCCTCTTCCGCCCAACTGTGGCAGGCAGCCGGGTTTGGTTCCGCGCGGCTACAGAGCATCCTCGACCAGTACGATCGTGATTTGAAAAAGTGGAAGAAGAAGAACTATCGCAGGAAGATCAAGACCCATCAGCTGCCGCCGCAACTCACCGAGGATGAAGCGCTGAGGTTGCTGCGTATCTCCACCATTCAGGCCATCCACAACGCCAGGGCCTATTGTCGCGATTTCGATGAGCTAACCGCGTCGCAGCAGATGGCATTAAGCCAACTCGTATATCAGATGGGTGTGAACCTGGAGGAATTCGTCGAGTTTCTCAGCGCCATCAACGACGGCTACCCCGATGCGGCGCAGCCCCCGGGCAGCATTGAAGGCGCGAGCGAACACTGGAAAAC
>JBKQKT010000787.1:0-3309 GCA_052147365.1 Candidatus Korobacteraceae bacterium
CCCCATCGTAGCGCGCCAGGTTCGAGGACGCTTCGGCGGTCGCGACCACGTAGTAAGTTGGAATCGCGTATTCGGTGTGTGGCAGGGAGATCGGAACAATCTCGCATCCCGCCTTGGCCAACTCCTGGATGGCTGCGTCCACTGCCGAATGCACTTCAGCGTCGAGGCCTCCGCCGAAGTACTCTTTGGGCACCCCGATCTTCGTTCCGGTCACCGGCATGCCGATGTGCTCCCGATAATTCGGCACTGGAACTGCGGCTGAAGTCGAATCCAGCGGATCGCGGCCTGCCATGACCTGGAGCAATAACGCCACGTCCTTGACAGTCTTGCCGAACGGCCCGACGTGATCAAGCGACGACGCGAAAGCGATCAGGCCATAGCGCGAGACGCGTCCGTAGGTCGGCTTCAGGCCGACCACGCCGCAGAGAGCCGCGGGCTGCCGAATCGAGCCGCCTGTGTCGGAACCAATGGAGGCGACCGCCATTCCAGCGGCAACCGCCGCAGCCGAGCCGCCGGACGAACCGCCAGGCACGCGCGAGTGGTCGTGCGGATTGCGCACCGGATGGAAACCGGAGTTCTCGTTGGAGGAGCCCATGGCAAACTCGTCGCAATTGGTCTTGCCTAGAATGACCGCGCCTGCGGCCTCTAGTCGCTGCACGGAAGTGGCGTCGTAAGGCGCAATAAAATTCGCCAGTATCTTCGAGCCGGCGGTGGTACGTACTCCCTTCGTGGTGAAGACGTCTTTAATGGCGATCGGCACTCCGGCGAGGGGCGGCAGGGCATCGCCCTTGTCCGCCAGCGCGTCCACATACGCGGCCTGCTGGTAGGCGCGTTCCTGGCAGAGTGCCAGGTAGGCGCCGATCGCGACGTCTTCAGCCTCAATCTTCTGGTAGAAGGCGTCCACCAGCGCGGTGGCTGTTGTCTGCTTCTCCAGAACGGCCGTGCGGGTGGAATCGACGGTAAGTAAATCGAGATTCATCGGCCTAGCGCTCGATCACCTTGGGCACTTTAAAAAAAATCCCGTCTGTGACGGGCGCGTTGCGCAGCGCCTCGTTGTGCGGCAAGGAGGGGCGGGATTCGTCGGACCGCAGAGCGCCGTTGGCGTCCTGGCCCTTTCCATAGAGGCTGGCAACCTGCGCCATCGGCTCGACTGCCGAAGTGTCCAACTCGTTGAGACGGTCAATGTAGCCGAGTATGGAGTTCAGGTCCTTCAGCATGCGCGCGCGCTCCTCCTGGGTAAGCTCAAGGTGAGCAAGGTCGGCGACATAGGAGACGTCCTTTTCGGTAACCATTTCGTTCCTTCTAACGAGACAGCCGCTCAGGTCGGCCCTTCACCACAAACTTAATTGCGTTCACTGGTTGCGAGGTGACCGGCTTCAGAGCGGCAAGATACTGGTGATGCAGTTCCTGCAATTGATGCTGCCAGGTCGCGTCGAGAACTTCGACGGTGAGCACTCCATCCGCGTAGCTGATGGCAGTCGCCTTCGCCGCGACTTTCGCTCCACAGGCCACCGGCCACGCCAGCAGGGGAGCGTCGTCGCCTGCCTCCCGGCGCAGGGTCTCGGCGAAAATCTTCTTCAGGGTTGGGCCGGCGGGCTGCATAGCGTCCGAAGTTCGATTGTAGAGCACGGAAGACTAACTCGCCTGCGGGTACTCACGCCGCACGAAGGCCAGCGCCTCATCTTTGTCGTGCAGCGCTCCTTCCAACTGTGCGTCTTCAACGGCAGACAAAATGTCGCGGAATTGGGGGCCGGGCTGATAGCCGAGGCCGATCAGGTCTTCACCGGTAAGCAGCGGTTTCGGCCTGATGTCCTCCTCCGGCGTCTCCTGCAAGCGTTCCCGCACGAAGTCATACAGCGAGAGATTGCCGTGGCTGCTGAGGCAATCAATGCGGTGAAGCTCCAGATGCTCGTCGAAACGAGGCAGGCGCAGGAAGCGCTTGAGAGTGGATTCCTTCATCCGCTCGGCGTCTGCAAAGCGCATGTGGTTAGCTACCAGCGCGGCGATCTGGCGAGTGTCTTCATTCGAGAAATGCAGGCGTCGGCAAATCTCCTCCGCCATGCGCGTCCCCACCTCGACGTGGCCGTCGAAGCGGATGCGGTCGGGCGCAATGCGAAAGGTCGGCGGCTTGCCGACATCGTGCAGCAGAGCGCCCCATGCCAGGGCGCGTGAACACCGCGGCGGCAGCTTTTCCAGCAGCAGCAGCGTGTGAATCCAGACGTCGCCCTCGGGATGGTACTCGGGCGGCTGCTCGACGCCATGCATGCGGTCTACTTCGGGCAGCACTTCGGGCAGCAGGTCGGTGGTATCAAGTAGCTCGAAGGCGCGGCGGGCGTTGCCTTCGGTGAGCATCTTGGCCAGCTCATCGCGTACGCGCTCGCGGCTTACCTGCTGAATTCCGAGCGCCATGCGCTGGATGGCGGCGAAGGTTTCCGGCTCGATGGTGTAATCGAGGCGCGCCGCGAAGCGCACCGCACGCAACATGCGCAGCTTGTCCTCGGCGAAGCGGCGTTCGGGGTCGCCGATGGCGCGGATAATCCCCGCTTCCAGGTCGGCTCGGCCGCCGACGAAGTCCAGCACACGATTGCCGTCTAACGGGTCCATCAACAGGCCGTTGATGGTAAAGTCGCGGCGCTGCACATCTTCCTTCGGATCTTTGGAGTAGCTCACGCGGTCAGGATGGCGTCCGTCGGAATAAGTGCCATCGTTGCGGAAGGTGGCAACCTCGACGTAGTTGGGGTGCTCGGAGGGAACCTCTGCGTCCGGGTGCCCCACCCAACCTTCTTTTGGTTGGCTCGGGATTGCATTAGGGGGCCTCACCGGCACCAGCACGACGCCGAACTGCGCACCCACGGCATAGGTTTCCGGGAAGATGCGCATGACCTCGGACGGCGTGGCGTCGGTGGCGACGTCGTAGTCGGCGGGAGCGACGCCGAGGAGCGTGTCGCGCACGCAGCCTCCGGCAAGATAGGCCTGGAAGCCGCGACTGCGAAGCTCACGAATGATATGGGTGGCGTGGTGCTGCATCGACAAGATTGATTGTAGCGGCAAGATCTTACGGCCGGGTAAGAACAGCAGATTCCTCGCGGGCCGAAGCCCGCCCGGGATGACAAAAACAAACGCCTAAACGCGGCGCTAAGGCGCCGCACTACCCAAGCGCAGCCTGCGCCCGCACTCGTACAATACTTACGTGAGCGACGTCTTCATCCTCGGCATCGAGAGCTCGTGCGACGAGACCGCGGCCGCCGTAGTCCGCTCGGGCGAGGAGCTGATCTCAAACGTGGTGTACTCGCAGTTTGCCACGCACTC
>JBKQKT010000788.1:0-4662 GCA_052147365.1 Candidatus Korobacteraceae bacterium
GACAAACGGTGCAACGTGGAGAGCTTTATCGCGTCCTAAAGAAGCCCTGGACATCGGCCATCGAAACTGTCACTCAATACTTCACAATCTTCGTAAAGCTTGCCGCATCCAGGCTGGCTCCGCCGACCAGCGCGCCGTCAATCTCCTCCTCGCACAACAGCGCGCATGCATTGTCCGGCTTGCAACTGCCACCGTAGAGAATCCGCAGTCCTTCTGCGAACTCCTTGCCGAAGGCCTTCTCCGCCTCGTGCCGGATGACCTGGTGCGCATCGGAGGCCATCTGCGGCGTCGCGGTTTTGCCGGTGCCGATGGCCCACACCGGCTCATAGGCGATCACCAGCTTCGCCGCCTTGCGCGCTGAAATGCCGTGAAAAGCCCGCGTGCACTGGCGTCGCAGCACATCTTCGGTCAGTCCGGCCTCGCGCTCTTCCAGCACCTCGCCGAGGCACACGATGGGCGTGAAACCACTTTCCAGCGCGGTCTTGAGCTTGCGGTTGACGGTGTCGTCGGTCTCGTTGAAATATTGCCGCCGCTCAGAGTGCCCGATGATGACGTGGGTGACGCCTATCGCGCTCAACATCACTACCGAGATTTCTCCGGTGAATGCGCCCTCTTTTTCCCAATGCACATTCTGCGCGCCGATGGCAACATTGGAGCCGCTGGCGGCTTCGACCGCCGCGCGCAGATCGACAAATGGCGGGCAGACGACGATTTCGTCCCGCGTGTGGCCGGCAACCATCGGCAGAAATTCGGCCAGGAACTCCGTGGTCTGTTCCGGCGTCTTGTACATCTTCCAGTTGGCGGCAATGAGTTTGATTCGCATAGGCAGGAGTCCGTCGATCGTGGAATGAATAACTGACTATACAGGGCGCGCCCAAGGATGCGCGAGTCCATGTCTGAAAACTGTTACCACAGAGACACAGAGGCACAGAGAATTGGAAAACCAATTTTGTCATCACGAGCTCGGGCCCAAACCCAGGTGCTCGTAATGACAAATCCTTCTCCGTGTCTCTGTGCCTCTGTGGTTAAGACCCTCAGAACACCTCCCGCAGCTTTCCGAAACTCTCCACCTGCAGCAGGCGGCCGTCGCCTCCATCGGGGCGCAACTCGCCGCGCTCCAGCGCCCAGGTGTTGTGATGCGGCACAAACACCGCGTGCAGCCCAGCCTCCAGCGCGGGATTGATGTCCGACTTCGGGCTGTTGCCGATCATCCACGTGCTCTCCCGCAGCAGCCTGTATTTCTCCACCACGCCGCTGTAGGTCGCGGCGTCTTTCTCCGCGAGGACCTCGACCGCGGTGAAATATTCCTTCAGCCCCGACCGCTCCACCTTGCCCGACTGTTCCGTAAAGTTGCCTTTGGTCACCAGGAAGAGATGATGCCGCTGCGCCAGCTCGGCCAGCGTCTCCGGCACCTCGGGGAAAATCTCCATGGGATGCTCAGCGATGGCGTACGCGAAGCCGTGGATGGTCTCGTGCAGGGCCGGCGTGAGCGGCTCAACCGACAACTGCTCGAAGCAGCGCACCAGCGCCAGCGCGAAGCTGTGCATGCCGTAGCCGTGCCGGCGAATGTTTTCGCGCTCCACCTCGTACAGCACCTCGCGCACCTCGTCGGGCGTGTACTCGTGATGGTTGAGGAAGGAAATAAAATTCGCAATCGCGCGCTCGAAGTAGATATTGTTCTCCCACAGCGTGTCATCCGCATCAATCAGCAGAAACTGGCCGGGAGGAACTTTGCGCTGCGCCGCAGGAGGCATGAGTGCATCTTACCTCGTGGGACCATTTAGCTATCTCACAGATTGTTTTGTATCAGGGCACGGCTTCAGTCGTGCCGATAAGTCGTTTATTTTTGTCATACCGAGCGGGCTTTAGCCCGCGAGGGATCTGCTTTGTCGGCTTCTTCCGCAGCCTGTTCAGCCGTGCCGCAACCAAGCCAACAGAAACTTGGGCTTTAGCCCTGATAAGCTAGTTTTCGGGCGCAGGGGCTAAAGCCCCGATCTTCTCTTTGCCGTGTTCGGCACGACTAAAGTCGTGCCCTGATACGAACCGTGAAGATTTGTCACGTCGGCGGCAAGGAGGCCAAAGACGATGAAACTTGACACAGATGAAAGAGAGATCCTCGACTCGGTCGAGCGCGGCGAATGGCGCTCAGCGAAGGGAGCGAAGGGTGCTCGCAGCCGCTACGCTCGCTATGCCAAGGCGACCTTTCGCAAGGACCGTCGCCTCAACATCCGCATTTCGAGTAGGGACCTCGAAGCGATCCAAAAGCGGGCGCTCGAGGAGGGCCTTCCTTATCAGACCCTGATCTCAAGCCTGTTGCACAAGTATGCGTCTGGACGGCTTCGGGAAGCTTGATGGCTGAGCCCGAGCGTCCGCTCGGAGAACTCAAATATGGAACCTATGGCAGATCAGCAGGTCCTGCACCATCGCGGAAATTGCCTTGTCCGGCGGCAACGGCTGGCGCCGGGCGAGGCGACGCCCTGGCATCGTGATCCCTTTCATCGCGTGACCGTCGTCTTGAGCGGCGACCTCCTCCACATCGAATTTCGCGACGGCGGAGAAACCGTGCCGTGGAAGGTCACCGTGGGCGAGGTGGATTGGGTCGAGCCCACTGATCGCGTCCACCGCGCCGTGAACGTCGGCAGGGAAGTGTTCGAGGAGGTTGTGACTTTCTTTCTCGACCGCCCCGACGCGGAGCCGCAGCCGGAAGACAAATAACTGCCGGTCAGATATGCGTCAGGGTACGACTTCCAGTCGTGCCGCACAGGCGGCCCAAGAGAACGACTTCAGCCTTGGACTTACCACGCCAAGCGGTGTCGATTTCGCCGGTCCTCATACGACGTGTAAGTGAGCAGGGATTTGGCCGGCCCCTTCGGCTGGCTGCTCCGCGAAACCACAAGGAGACAAAAATGCGTTTCATGATCATCGTCAAAACCAACAAGGACTCAGAGGCGGGAGTTCTGCCGACCGAGGAACTCATTGCCCGAATGGCGAACTACCACGAGGAGCTGGTGAAAGCCGGCGTTCTGCTCGATGCCTCGGGCCTGCAACCCACCTCCAAGGGCTGGCGCATCAAGTACTCGGGAGGGAAGCGCACCGTCATCGACGGGCCCTTCGCCGAGGCGAAAGAACTCGTCGGCGGATACACCCTGATTCGCGTGAACTCGCGGGAAGAGGCGCTCGCCTGGGCCCGGCGCTTTCCGTCTCCCTTCGGTGAAGATGCCGACGGCGAAATCGAAGTGCGACAGTTATACGAGTTGGACGACCTTGGTCCCAGCGATGCAGTGAAACGTTTTCGCAAGATTGAGCAGACGATCAGGAAGTAGTCACTGGCGTCGGGCGCCCCACCCTTCGACCGCGCTCAGGGCAGGCTCCAAGCCGGTTTTGCTGAGGTGCAAGAGAAAAGGAATCTGCCTGCGCTGTCCAACATTGACAAAGATGGACAGTCCCTAGTACTTTCGCTAAAGGGGCCCGAACATGAATGTTAACCTGACGCCCGAGTTGGAAGCACTCGTTCAGAATAAGGTGAAGGCCGGGCGCTACAACTCGGCCAGCGAAGTGGTTCGCGAGGCGCTGCGCCTCTTCGAAGAGCGTGACCGAATCCGAGAATTGCAAATCCGCGAACTGCGGAAACGAATCAATGAGGGCTGGACTTCGCTCGAACGCGGTGAGGGAGTGGACGGCGGTGAGTTCTTCAAGCTTCTTGAGCGGGAGGAACGCAAGCGCAGACGGGCATGAAGCGCTTCAAGCTTTCGCCTCAGGCCGCGGAGGACATTCGTGAGGCCTGGGTCTATATCGCAGATGACAACCTGGACGCCGCCCGTCGTTTCCGATTACAGATTCGTGAAGCGTGCCGAAGGATTGCTCAAAATCCGCGCATCGGTCATAGCCGGACGGACCTCACAGACAAACCGGTTCTCTTCTGGCCAGAGGGCCGATACCTGATCATCTACAACCCAGCCCGGCTCCCGGTCGAAATCGTCCGCGTGCTGCACGGTGCTCGCGATCTTCCCGATTTGCTTTAGCAGGAGCGCGCCCCGGGTGCCCCACCCTTCCGACTGCGCTCAGGGCAGGCTCCAAGCCGGTGGCCTGGGTGGGACCATACGCCTGTGATGGTCTTGACATTGTCGGGCACGACCGTTACGCTGGAATTGACAGGAGGAGTCATGCCATCACGTGTCTTACGCAGCGAAAAACTCGACCTGCGGCTTTCGCTCAATGCCAAAAGGACCTTGCAGGCTGCCGCAGCCGCGGCCCGTCGCTCGGTCAGCGAGTTCGTATTGGAGAGCGCATTGACGCGAGCTGATGAGGCACTTGCCGCCCGGCAAACTTTTGCTCTTGACGCGGCGCGCTGGAAGGCATTCCTGGCGGCGCTCGATGCCCCTCCGCGTCGTTTGCCTCGCCTGGAGCGGCTCCTGAAGCAACCAGGATTCTTTGATGTAGAGTCTGGGCAGTGAGGACCGGCCGCCGGATTGAAAAACTGCGTCCAGATCATGTCATTGAAGACTTCGACTGTGGCCGCGAAGAACTCAACCGATATCTGGTGCGCTATGCTTGGCAGAACCAGCAAGCAGGAGCGGGGCAAACCTATGTCGGCCTGGTAGGCGATGCCGTTGTGGGCTATCACACCTTGGCTGTTGGCTACGCAACGCAGCAGGAAGCGCC
>JBKQKT010000789.1:0-6575 GCA_052147365.1 Candidatus Korobacteraceae bacterium
GGACCGTTGAGGTGAATGAAGTGCACGCGGCTTTCGGCCGCTACGGCACGGGCAAGCAGGGTCTTGCCCGTGCCTGGCGGGCCGTACAACAGCACACCCTTCGGCGCGAGAATTCCCAACCGCTCAAAGATGTGCGAGTGCTTCAGCGGCAGCTCAACGATTTCGCGCACCCGCGCCACTTCACGCTCCAGCCCGCCGAGATCTTCGTAGGACACCGCAGGAGCGCGGGCCGCTGTCTGCTCGCCTTCCACGACCCGCATGTCGGTGCGTTTCCCGATCACGACAGGTCCCGAGGGAATCGTGCGTACAACCTGGAAGTTCACTGCCTTAGCAAACGTCGGCACACGCACCACGCAGCCCGCCATGACAGGAACGCCCACCAGATCCTCGAGCATCCGGTCGGGAGCAATGGTCGCTGGGGCAGCCCCCACCCACATCGGCGAGAGGCGAACCGCCACTGCCTGTTGGGTCTCGATTGGCGCCACCGTCACCTGCTCCTGCAACCCCGCTCCACAATTACTGCGGCATGTGCCATCGATCTGGATCATGCCTTCGTGTTCTTCGTCCGAAAGCGCGGCGCGCCCGACACCGATCGTGCCACCCGCGATTTTCAGTACGTCGCCTGCTCGGGCACCCATGCGCAACAGGTCCGCTGGCGCCAGTCGCGCAACGGCGTGGCCGACGTCCTCGACACGCGCCTCCGTAACGCGCAGCGTAAGTGTTGCCCCAAGATTTGATGGGGTGCCTTCTGTCATGGCGCGACTTGCGAACTGCTCTGGGCGGGCAGATGCATCGAGAAGCTTGTCCTCCTGCTTCTCTAGGTGATCCGTTTCGTGCGGTGCGATGGCCCTACCGGTCATGTTATTTCCCAGGTCAGTCAAACTGCGCGCCCTTAAATTGCTATAGTCGATCGCCTGCCCTTTGCCCTTGGCAAAATTTGCCGCCATGCTCGCTCAATGTGACGCGATTGCTTTCCCGCGAGAGCGAATCGCGAATAGCCAGCCCATGGCGAAGATCCTCCGTTGGTCTAAACCTCACTTGCTAAGTACGATCTCTTCGACGTCTTTAATGTGCCGCCGCATAGCCACCTTTGCGGCTTCAGCGTCATGGCGTTTGATCGCAGCCAAGATCCGCCGGTGGCCGGCCAGTGATTTTTGCGGACGCCCCTCGGCCTGTAGACTGCGTTCCCGCGAATCGCGCAGCAGATCCATGAGAGTATCCAGCACTTTGAGCACAACGCTGTTACCGGAAGCCAAAGCAATGGCGTAGTGGAACTCGGAGTCTTCGGCAATGGTGCTGTCCCCTCCGCGCAGCTTCTCCTCTTGCCGTTCGAGGATCTCTTCCATCTCAGAAATTTCCTCGGCAGAAACGCGCGTTGCGGCGCGGGCGGCCAGCGGCGGTTCGAGCATCTTGCGAAAGTCGAGAAGTTCGCCGATCAGTTCTTCCTTGCGCTTTCGGGCGTTAGCCAGAGGATTGACCAACGAGTCGGAGGAAATTTCGCGAACGATGGTCCCAGTGCCTTGACGCGGTTCCACCATGCCCATCAACTCCAGGCTCCGAATCGCGTCTCGTATGGAGCTTCGGCTGACTGCGAGCATCTCCGCCAGTTCGCGTTCGGAAGGAAGTTTATCGCCGGGCCGCAGTTTTTTCAGGATCAGACGTTCGATCTGTTTGGCGACTCCTTCGTAGACTTTATCCCTGCGGACAGTCTCGAAGTCGGATTTGGGCATTAAATACAAAGTGGCTCCAAATGGTCCAGTAAGTGGACCAGTGAAAGTATATACCTGTTATCAAGCGCGGGGCAATATTTCTTAGGCCCACACGCAAGGCGCTAGGGCTGCGGCCAACTCGGCGAAATCGCCCATAGTTGTTACCCGCAACAAGAAATCGGTGTAGGCCCGCGTGGTGGGCGCAGGCGATTCCCGCTCGAGATCCTCGGGACTGATGTGGAATTCAGCTGCGTAGTCCCGGTGAAGGTTCATCTCAGTTTCCACAGTTTCCTTGAGCAGCGTGGCAAAGCGGTTCAGTGTCTTCAGGTCTTGACTGCGTGCGGCGGCCAGAGCCAAGAGATGCGCATATTCGATGAGGAACATATAATCCTGCCGGAGCCAGAGCTTGAATCTCTCTAACCCCAGCGTACCGTCGCCGATCCTTCGCACAAACGAGTGTTGATTCTTGCGCGTCCCATATTCCAACTGCTTGTTGGCGCAGGCATTCGGTGAATCGCTAGGTCATTGTTTCTTGTCTCTCGATTTATACGACCCGCCCACCCCAAGCGCAGCAAATTCTCTCCAGTGAAAGGCATTGGCGAATCCTGACCACAATCGCAGGCCTGGTGAGCTTCGTCACGGTCCCATGTGTTCGATCGGAGGTATACTTGATGAAAAGACATTGATATTGATAATGTTCGCTGCTCAATACGAAATCATCTGCGGACAGGTTCCGGTGGAGCGAACCACATGCCAATCATCTCTAGTTGGGACAAACTAACGTCCAAGGCGAAGGAGGCGCTGCAAGCCGCCAACTATCTAGCCTCGAAACGCGGCAACCGCGAGCTAATGCCTCTACATGTGCTCGCGAGCCTGCTGTCAGACCGCGAAGGTATGGTGGTGCCGGTGCTGAGCAAGATTGGTGTGGATAGCCAGGCGCTGCTGGCGGAGGCGCGGCGCCAGATTGACTGCCTGCCAGCGCTTTGGGCCGGGGGTGCCTTGAAGGCGGAACCCTCCAGGGCCGCCAGCGAGGTCCTCGGGCAGGCGTTCGAGGAGGCTGTTGACCTCAACGATGAGCACGTCTCCACTGAGCACCTGCTGTTGGCCATCATGGGCCTGGAGAACGATTCTGCTCAATCCCTGTTGGCGCGACACGGCGTCGTTCGCGAGGCCGTCCTAAGGGTCCTGATGACGGTTCGCAGTCCCCGGCAGGTTGCTGGGCAAACCTCCGAAGCCCAGGGCGGGGCGCTTGAGCTCTATGCCCGCGACCTTACGGAGTTGGCCCGCCGCGGCAAGCTCGACCCGGTCATCGGTCGCGACGATGAAATCTGGCGCGTGGTCCAGGTGCTATTGCGCCGCACCAAGAATAACCCGGTCTTGATTGGTGAGCCCGGCGTGGGCAAGACTGCCATCGTCGAAGGTCTGACGCAGCGCATCGTCGCTGCTGATGTCCCCGAGCCCCTTAAGAGCAAACGCCTGGTGGCCCTAGATCTGGGTGCAATGGTGGCCGGCACCAAGTATCGCGGCGAATTTGAAGACCGTTTGAAGGCGCTGCTCAGGGAGATCGAGGACTCACAAGGGCAGATCGTCCTGTTCATCGACGAACTGCACACACTGGTTGGAGCGGGAGCAGCCGAGGGCGCGATTGATGCCTCGAACATGATGAAGCCAGCTCTGGCGCGCGGCGAGTTACGCGCTATCGGGGCTACTACCATAAGCGAGTACCGCAAATACATGGAGAGGGACCTGGCACTTGAGCGTAGGTTCCAGACCGTCTTCGTAGCCGAGCCCAGCGTGGAGGACACCATATCGATCCTGCGCGGCCTGCAAGAGCGTTATGAACTGCACCATGGCGTCCGGATCAAGGACGCGGCCATTGTGGCCGCGGCCACGCTCTCACACCGCTACATCTCTGATCGCTTCTTGCCGGATAAAGCCATCGACTTGGTGGACGAGGCCTGCGCTGCCCTGCGCATGCAGATCGACTCTGTGCCGCGGGACATCGACCAGTTTGAGCGCCGTGCCGCGCAATTGGCCAGCGAGAGGCTCGCGCTCGCAAGGGAAGAAGATGCCAACTCGCGGGAAAGGCTGCGGTCCCTCGAGAATGAGCTGGCTGCGGTACAAGACCAGTCAAACACGCTCAAGGCCCGCTGGAAGCTGGAGAAGGATGATATCGCGCGCGTGCATGAGCTCAAGCAGAGGATCGAGCAATTGAAGCTGTTCGCTCAGGCGCAGTTGCAGGACGCACAGTTGCATGAGGCAGGCAGCAACGGCCATGGCATGCTTCGCCAGGTGGAGCAGGAACTGCACGAGCTTCAGTCCCGGCTCGACCAGCAGCGCGGTTCACGTATGCTCAAGGAAGAGGTGGATGAAGACGAGATTGCGCGCATCGTTTCCAAGTGGACTGGCATTCCCGTGTCCCGGATGCTGGAAGGAGAGGTCGAGAAGCTGCTGGGCATGGAAGGTCGGCTGCGCAGCCGGGTAATCGGCCAGGATCCGGCCTTGGAGCGAATGGCCGACGCGATTCGTCGCGCCCGCACCGGACTCTCCGATCCCAAGCGCCCCATCGGTTCCTTCATTTTCCTGGGGCCGACGGGCGTGGGCAAGACCGAACTGGCCCGCGCCCTCGCCGAGTTCCTGTTCGATGATGAGCGGGCCCTGGTGCGCATTGATATGTCCGAATACATGGAGAAGTATGCCGTGTCGCGGCTGATCGGCGCGCCACCCGGATACATCGGTTACGAGGAAGGCGGCCAGCTCACTGAGGCTGTGCGCCGTCGCCCCTACGCGGTCGTACTTTTTGACGAGATCGAGAAAGCCCACCACGATGTGTTCAACATCCTCCTGCAGGTCATGGACGACGGTCGCCTCACCGACGGCAAGGGCCGTACAGTAGACTTCCGCAACACCGTCCTCATCATGACTTCCAACATCAACTTGGTGCACCTGACTGCTGAGTCGCTGCGCACCTCCGAGAATCATGAGCAAACGCGCAAGCAGGTAACGGATGCGCTGCGAGTTTACTTCAATCCTGAATTCCTCAACCGGGTGGACGATATCATCGTCTTCAACGCGCTGGGCAAAGAGGAACTGATCAAAATTATTGACCTTCGGTTGGGCGAGGTGCGCCGTTTGTTGGCTGACCGTAAGGTCAGCTTGGAGTTCACTGACACCGCTAAGGAACTGCTGCTAGCCAAGGGCTACGATCCCAACTACGGTGCTCGGCCCCTCAAGCGTTCCGTCCAGCGACTCGTACAAGACCCACTAGCCAAGAAAATCCTACACGGAGAAGTTTTCGATGGGGACGCCGTGATGGTGGATGTCGAGCAAAGCGAGCTGCGGTTCACAGTCACCTGCCGTGGGAGCCAACAGAAAAGTCCGGCACGCAGTAACTCTTTCCAGTAGCACAGGACACCCGCGCGAAAGTGGTACACGTCACATTGCAGTGTGACCACGGTCACTGCGGTCCTTTTCACGCTGAGGTCCCATAGGGCGGTCAAAGGTCAGTCATCAGACCAATGGACACCGTGAACGCTAGCACACCATCCGAGACTGGTTTGGAAGCGATCCCGCGAAGCCGCGTTTACACGAAGGTGGCCGAACAACTCCAAGCTCACATCATCAACAAACTCAAGCCAGGCGATATGCTTCCTCCGGAGCGTGAGCTGGTACGGAAATTCGGTGTGAGTCGCAGCTCCATCCGAGATGCCATTCGCAGCCTGGAAATGGTGGGTCTGCTGGAGCCGCGGCAAGGGGTCGGCACGGTCGTTCGTGACGGTTCGGCTGACGCAGTGGTGAGTTCCGTGGCGGGTGCTCTTCTGCAGAAGCGAAAGGTCATCAACGAGCTTCTGGATGTCCGCATGATCATCGAACCAGCCTTGGCCCGGCGGGCTGCGCTTCATGCTTCCGCAGGGCAAATCGCCGAAATGCAGGCGATTTTGAGTCGGCAGGAAGAGAAGGTACGCGGAGGCGAACTCGCGACCGAAGAAGATTCAGCTTTTCATTACACCATCGCGCTGGCTGCTAATAACAGCGTGATGCTGAAACTGGCGAATATTTTGATGGATTTATTGCGCGAAACGCGAGAGCGCTCGTTACAGGTGGGGGGGCGTCAGGAGAAGTCGCTTGCCGCCCACCGCCGTATTCTTGCGGCTCTCAAGCAGGGCGACGCTGCAGCCGCCGAGGCTGCCATGCGCCGGCATTTGTTGGAAGTCGAAAGAATTGTTTTGCAAAAGCTTTAGAAGAATGGAGTGTGCCACATGGCCCAGTTATTCGCCGTTGAACTCATTTACCGTGGGGTCTTTCAGAAGACCCTCGCCAAAAACATAACCCGCGGCATTGTTCTGGCTGCGCACAACGAGGGCAAGCTAGGCATTTCCTTCGGCCGCTACGGAGACAGTCCGGAGCGCAACGGAATTCCAGCGAAGAGCTTTGCCATCGTCGCCAGTGACGAGCAGACGCTGGAAGCCGGGATGGCGCAATACGAGCCGAAGCAAGTCGATGTCACGGTCGTCCTGGACGACACGCTCTGCAGGGGCACAGAATCATGGGCATGGTACGGGCTGAAACCAGTAAATGGCGCCTTGAGGTCTGGCCGCACCCTTATCGTGGTTTCCTTGCAGGACGCGTCCTCCCTGTTGAAAGTCATTCACCGCCGCCAGGAGCCCTATAAGCTTGGGATCTTGAAAGGCGTTACCAGCTTTTCCGGGATGTGGGTTTACAAGGATGACCACACCGATGTGCGCGTGCTCGGCGCCATTGCCAAAGCTCTGCCCGAACTGGTCAGTCTGAAGTCAGTCGAACAGTTCATCAACGAAAAGCTGAAGAATCCACTGAAGGTCGAGTCCGCACGCACCGCTTTTGAGC
>JBKQKT010000790.1:0-4374 GCA_052147365.1 Candidatus Korobacteraceae bacterium
CGATTTGCCCTTTATTGTTGATGCCGTAAGGTTGCGGGTACGCGTCCGAGTTGATGACCGTGAATTGACCTGCTTGCCAGAGGAAGCCGACCTCGTAGGTGGGGCCGTTCAGATTGCTATATCCCACAACCACACCGGCATCGTTTATGCCGTAAGCAAACGTTGCGTAGCCGCTGGAGTAATCGATGGAAGTGAATGTACTGCCGTCATAAACGAAGCCGAAAGGAACGGTAGAAACTGTGTAATAGCCGGCGACGTGCCCGGTATTGCTGATGGCGTGGGGATAGGTGTCGTCTGCTCCGGGATAATGGAACGAACTGAAGGAGCCGTTGTTATCGAGAAAGCCAATTCCCCCGTTATATATTCCGGTGATCTCATTGCTGTTGTTGATCCCTTCGGCGCTGGTGGCCCCGCTGGCGCCGGGATAGTCGACGGTCGTGAAAACGCCATTCTCGTAGGTGAAGCCGTGGTTCTGTGTTTGGCAGCATTCGTAGAGTCCGGAGATCACGCCACTATTGTTAATTCCCTCAGGAAAGGTGGTACCTTCCGGATCATCAATGGTGGTGTACACGCCACCGGAGTAGAGGAAACCGTGGTAGTTCCCGTACTGCGAGTCAAGATAATAGCCAACGACGGAGCCGCTATCGTTGACGGCCGTGGGAGAGGTTAAATATGCGCCCGGGTAGTCGATGTTCACAAAACTGTAATTGCCACTCTGGGCACTCATGCTCACCGGCAGCAGCAGAGCGGCGGCGAGAACGAAAACGAACGCAAGGTCAACGCAACGCACATTTCCTAGGGTCACACATCTCCTGTTGTCGCATCTCAAGTTACAGCCAAGAATCGAATAGGGGTCAAATTTTGGCAGGAACGTTAAGCACTCTGGGGTGTTCCAAGATGGTAGCACCGCACGGCATCAAATGAAAAGAATTTTTGGGGTCTGACCTCGCGGAATCCCTGGAATCTATCCGCGTCACACCGGCTTCATTCCCATCCTGGCAATGAGTCCCAACTTTAGCCCGACTGGGGCAGTTGCCATTCTTTTCCCTTGGGCTTCCCGTCCAGGAACTTTTGCCAGGGGCTGACTTGCTCGGACTCCCCGGGAACCCTATCCATCTTTGTGTCAGGGCTCGGCTTCACAGGCTGCGGAAAAGCAGATCCCCCGCCGACTAAAGTCGGCTCGGGATGACAATCATAAAGGGCTGGACGCGGGCCTGACCACCCCAATTCGCGCAAAAGCAGCGCGAATTGGGGGCCCCGGCTAAAGGCCCGCTCTACCGGAGCAGCGCCGCCAATCGACTTTTTCCGCAGCCTGTAAAGTCGTGCCCTGATTCAACCCGACCCGATTCATAAGGCCAGCCTTAACCCTACGGTCCGAAGTAGCCGAAGATGTCCAGCACCAGGTCTGTCGGAGCTGTATTCTGGTCCGCGTAGGCGTTGATCTTGCCCCCCTCGCTGCCCGCCGGCACGATCGCCATGTTGTTCGTAATAATGCCGTCCAGCGCGTTCAAGGTTGCAACCAAGGGTTGTTGAATGCCCATGCTGTCGGGCCAAAGGGTCAGATAGCCAAGACTACCCGTCGGCACCACCGCCGCGTTCAATACGTAGGCCTGTGCCGCGCTCGGCACGGCGCAAGGAGAGTTTCGCAAATCCACCGGCGGGCTGAGGGTTCCGTCAAATGGGCCATTGCCACCGTAGGCCTTGCGCGTGTCCAGCACCCGGCATGGCACCACCGCATAGAGCGAAAACCCACCCCCTGGCGGCGCAAAGTAACCGTTAATGTCAATCACCAGATCGGTGTCGTTCTTGGCGTAGGCGCTGATCTCGCCCGCGTTGCCACCCGTTCCCGCAACCGTGATGCGCGCTTGGGTCTGATGACGCGTAGAAACTCAACAGAGCGGGGAGTTCCGACAATGCCTCGTTCCACATCTGTGTGCAAAGCTCGCGTTGCCGCTGGAGATCCTTCTCGAAAGCGTATATGCCCCCAAATTCTCTGCCCTCGGGGTCTAACAGCCGCTGGAGTTCATCGACTCTGGGCAACGATTGTCCGGCCCGTAGCCGCATTTCCACCAGGAAGCCAAGACGGAAAGTAACTGATGATCCAGCTGAGGAGGGTCGGCACGACCAACAACATCAACCCAATCGTGTAGCGCGAACGGCTGACATTGCCGGCTGGTTTCAGCATCTTCAAAAGACCCTTTACCCGGGTGACGATGCGATCGAAGTTCTCTTTGCCCATCAGGGCAATAGCCGGAAACATCAGGATTTCAAAGCCGAGCACCGGATTCCGCTCACCACAGTCTTTACTGCGGCAGGCCAGTCTGTTCCAGCTACGAGAAACGCGCCGAAAGGCATGATCAGCCCGATTACCAATAAGGCGACACCCAGCTTAAGACGCGTGTTTGCGTTCATCGCAATTCTCCTGTCTTTCCGGATGGGTTTAGGGGACCACCACTTTGCCACGCGGGAGTGGCGGCCCAGTGAGATAACGGACGATGCTTTCTGAAATTCTTCGGTCGTGACAGCGCCAAAGGATGCCGCCAAACACAGGCTGCATCCCCGTTCCGGTTTCACCTGCGTGTAAGTTGGTTTTCGCCGCTCACGCCGTACTTGCCTTAGCGACGGCTGGTTGAGCCGACGCATCACCGTGCTGAGCGCGGTATTCAGCCATATGGCTCACAAACTGAAGCATGATTTCGCTCGCCGTCATTGCCGTGATCTGCGCTGGATTGTCCAGCGGAGGACAGAAACATACGATGTCGGCGCCCACAAGATCCAAGCCACGAAACTTGTTCAGCAGCGCAAAGAGCTCGCGAGTTGTCATCCCGTTTACCTCGGGATCAGCCACCGCAGGCGCATATGCCAAGTCCAGCACATCGAGATCAAAACTGAGATACGCTGGTCCGGAACCAACGATGCGGCGAACCTCGGAGGCCGTACGCTCAATGCCAAGCTCCAGCACTTCCTGAAGTGTGATCACTCTGAAATGCTGCAGCGGCCACGCGTCTTGCGACGGGGCGGCAATCGGCCCGTGAAACCCGATTTGCACTGTCCGAGCCGGGTCGATAAGCTCTTCTTCCACTCCGATCCGGAACGCTGCACCTGCATGGTGGCGCGTCCCGAATGCCGCCGGCTCTGTGTCCGAGTGACAATCGAAGTGGATCATCCCAATCGGACCGCCGTGCCGTGATTGCTTGCCCGCAATCGCGCGAAGAATTGGCGTGGTCACGCTGTGATCTCCTCCAATCGTGATGGGAATAATATTGTGTTCATGTACTTTTCGGTAGAAGTTCTCAGCGTCCTCGGTCGTCATGTCCGGATTGAGCACGCGAGGTAGTGGCACGTCCCCCAAGTCGCTAACCCGGAGGATCGCGAACGGGTCGATTTGAAATCCTCGTGGCACCCGGTGGTATGAGGACGAGCGAAGCCGCACTGCGCGTGGCCCAAGGTATTGCATACGCTCAATCGAGTTTCCACCACTGTAGGGAAAGCCGATCAATCCGACGTCAGTGTCGTTCATGTCGGGTCGGTGTGGGCAGCGAAGATACGTCGGGATGCCGTACCAGTATTTGTAACTATCTACCAACTGCGCCATTTGTTCTGGTGTGATATCTGCGGCCATATTCTCTCCTAAGGTTTAAGGATCGTGGATAAGTTCCCCTACTTACTTCCTGCCGGAAAAATATCGAATGGTGGTAGCTCGGCGTTTCGGTTTCTTGGTAGTTTCAAGAAAAGTGGCCAACGCGGGTTGCGCCCCACCAGCCGAGAACGCTGGATGCATCTAATACTCGGAGGTTGGGCTACGATATGAGCTGTCCGATCTGCCATCAGCGAATACGCTCAGTCGAACGTGCACTGGGAGATCGCTGCGGGGACGATGGGAAAGACTTCGACGCGGAGACTACTACGCAGTCATAGTAATGTCGAGAGAATTCTTCATGTCATTCGATTTGCGTGCCGATATCGACGCAATCGATCAGCAACGGGGCGAGGGCCGGGTCAAAGAACCTGGCTACGGCCTCTTTTGGTTTCGTCTGTTGTTCGCCTTTCGACTGTAGACGATTTTGTGACGGTCAGACCTCCACGTTCAACGCGAAACAACAACTTTCAACAAGGAGCGCGCAACAGGTTCAATATCAATCAATTACAAACTATAGATTTCAACGGATTTCCATAACGTGCTGAATCTGGTTCGGGACCAGGGGGTCGGAGGTTCAAATCCTCTCTCCCCGACCAATTGTTTCTGTGCGTTAAGCGCTACTTCTGTTTTTTTCAGCACATCGCTGTGGGCGACTTCGTGGCCTGCCTTTCCTTTGCGTTCAGTCGCTCGCGCATGACGATCACATTGAGCGGGGGGCATTCTATTCGACAGAG
>JBKQKT010000791.1:0-2661 GCA_052147365.1 Candidatus Korobacteraceae bacterium
GGCCGTTGACGTTGATTTCTACGATGTCACCTGTAACCAGGCTGCGCTTCTTCGCCGTCGCCGGGCTGATGAGGACTGCGTTGTCCCAGCAGAGGTTCGTGATTGGTTTCGGCGTCTCCTGCAGCCACGCATTGTTGGCGCGGCTCCCGTCGTAAATCAGTGGATCGCGGCGGAAGATCACTTCCATGTCGCCGCCGCTTAGTGCCCCACCCTTGTCGCCGGGTGCCCCACCCTTTGCCGAGGCGTTCTTGGCCGGCGATGCCGTGTTCGCGACGAAGCCGTCGTGCACCGCCTTGCGCCACGCGACCTCGAAGTCGCCGCCCTTCATCTGGCCCTGCCAGTACTTGCGGACAATGTCGTAGCCCGCCATCTCGGACGAGCCGACCAGGGAAAACACGAACTCGTAGGAGCTCTTGGCGTTGTAAAGCGGAGCAACCAGCGGCTGGGTAATGGTGACCGTTCCGTCGAAGGCGCGGCCGTCGCCCCATTCCTCCAGATAATGCGTGCCGTTGATGTGCCAGTGAACGTGGTCGTACGTCTCGTCCTGGTACAGGCCGTACTGCACGCGCAGCTGAACCTTGTCCATCGCCTTGGCGAATTCGAAGTCGGCCGGCGCATCGTAAACCGGATTGCTGCCCAGGATGACCAGCAGGTCCACCTTGCCGGCGTTCATGTCGCCGACCAGTTCCTTCAGGGCGTCGGTTTGTATCTGGGGCTTGATTTCCACTGTGTCGGTGTAGATGACGGTGTTGCCTACGGCGCCCAGCGCCGCGTTCATGGCGTGGGCCAGAGCATGCACCGCCGGCGGTTGATTGTCACCGGGAATTACCACCGCTGCGCCCTTGTGGGCTTGGAGATCTTTCACCAACGCAGCGACAAACTTCTGATGTTCCGGCTTGGCCGTTGCGCCGCCTCCCACGCCGAGCCCGGCAGCAATCGCGCTCGCAACCTGTGCCACCTCCGAGGCCCGCACTGGCAGGCGATGGTCGGCCTTGCCACCGGTATTGGTGGGCGTGCTCTCGATGGAGTAGAAGCGCGACATCTTCTCCTTGAGGTCGGGATTGCGCCGCGCTGCGAAGGTGCGGGCGTAATAAAGGAATCCGGGAAAACCGCTGGAGAGAAAGTCGCCATCCAGCGAGAGAATAAGGTCGGCTTTCTCCAGGTTGTAACGCGTTTCGACGAACTCTCCGAAGGCCAACTGCGAACCGGCGCGAACGTTGTCGCGATTTACCGGCTCATATTTCACCCACTTGGACTCAGGATAGGCGGCCAGCACCGCATCCATCAGCGACGCCATCGTCGGTGAACTGAAGGGCCGGCTGAGGATCCGCAGGCCGCCCCCGCTCACCGCCTTCTGCGAATTCAACGGCCCTTTGAGCGCGTCGGCGAAAGCACTCCATGTGCTCAGCGCACCACGATAGGTAATGGTCTGCGAGCGGTCGGGATCGTACATGTCAAGGATGGAAGCTTGCGCAAAGACATCGCTTCCACCCAGCCCCGCAGGATGATCCGGATTGCCTTCGATCTTAGTAGGCCGCCCTTCATGGCTCTCGACCAAAACCGGAGTGGCGTAAGCGCCAAACGGCATGGCGCTGGCGAAGAACAGCGGCTTGCCCAGGACGATTTCATCCGGCTGCCGCACGTAGGGCACGATGGGTTCGAGCGGCTGCTTCACGCACGCCGAGAGTCCCGCCAGCGCCATGGAGGCGCTCATCAGCTTCAGGAAGTCGCGGCGCGACGCGGCCTCAGGCCAGACCGAAGCCTGCCGTGGAAACTCGCGATGCAGCATCTCGTAGAAGCCATCGGTCTGCGCCAGTTCTTCCAGGCTCCGCCAGTATTGCGGGCCGCTCTTGGCACGCGCCAGCTTCTCCTTGACTGCGGCGAGTTCCAGTTTGCCGGGGCAGACTGCCTCAGACTTGTTGGGGCTCTCTTTTTCCATTCTTCTCGTTTACCGGTGGCAAGTACTGCAACTGGTAATGCCTTCCACACTGCGAACGTTGTAGCGGTGTTTCAACTCGTTGCCCAGCGCAATCTGGTCGGTGAAAACGCTGCCATCAGCGAGCTTCACCGGATTGTCGGAGCTCGGCTGCTCGTACTTCATGTTGAAAACCTGGTCCCGGGGGCGAAGAAACTTTTCCGTCGCGCGATGGCAGTTTAAGCACCACTCCATCTGCAGCGAGTTGGCGGCGTACGTCAGTGGCATCTTGTCCACCGGGCCGTGACAGCTCGCGCATCCCACACCTTTATTGATATGAATGCTGTGATCGAAGTAAACGAAGTCAGGCAGATCGTTCACCCGGGTCCAGATGATTGACTGGCCGGTGCGATAACTCTCGCGCACCGGTTCCAGCAGGGGCGCATTCGTCCAGATTTGCGAATGGCAGTTCATGCAGGTCTTGGTGGGAGGAATGCCCGCGAAGCTGGAAGTTTCCACTGAGGTGTGGCAATAGCGGCAATCGATGCCATCGCCCGCTACGTGATGCTGATGGCTGAATGGAACCGGCTGCGCCTGCGCAACATTCTGGTAGGTGGCGTAAGGCGAGCGCTGCATCTCCAGGGCAGCCCAGAGCAGCACCGACACCAGCATGACCACGCCGATGATCGACGCCCGCGCAATTGTATTCGCACTACGATGAAAAACTTGGGCCATTTATATGAGGC
>JBKQKT010000792.1:0-3442 GCA_052147365.1 Candidatus Korobacteraceae bacterium
AGTGACAAGCTGGCGATTGAAATCGTTTTAGCTGTAACCCTTGTATTTGCAATACGAATTCTACAAGCGTTGCGTTACAACCAAGCTCTTTCGCAGACTTTTGGGCTTTCGATTGTGATGCTGTACAGAATATGAAAGTGTAGAAGCAGACTATTATACCCTGTTGAAGCTATTGTTACAATTCTGTGAAGCACGTAAGTTCAGCGGACGCTTGGCGTCGGGGGTTAACGCTTCCCAACGGCAGACTTCCCGCTGCAACCTGACACTTGGCGCCTGGCACCTGTCTTCACGGTCGCTGCTCGACCGGGAGGAATTGCGCCAGGGTGGTGGGCGCGTTTCCGAGTGCGCGCGCCAGGCTCAACTTGGCCAGATTGTGGGCGAACACACTGTCGATATAATCAAGGTTCGCGCCGGCCACCGATTCCTGTGACTGCACGACCTCGACGTTCTCGCTCACACCTGCCTCGAAGCGCTGCCGAGTCTGGTGCAGCGTCTCTCCCATAAGCTGGATATTTTGCTGCGATACTTTGACCTGATTGGCGGCTGCTTCCATGTCCAGGTAGGCGTTGCGCACTTCGCTTTCGATCTGGCTTCGAGTGTCCTCGAGTTCTGCACGCCGTTGCGAAAGGGCGGCCTGCGCCTGCTGAATGTCTGCCGCCGTGCGCCCGCCGTTCCAGATGGGCACGGTCAGCGTGGCCGAGACCGTAAAGGTAGGACGCAGCTCGGAAGGAGTGCCAATGGTGCCGTAGTCGGCGCTGGCGGAGGCCGAAGGGTAGCGTTCGGCACGCGCCGCAGCCAGGGCGCGCTCCGCCGCTCTTACCTGGGTCTCGGCCGCTTTCAGGTCGGAACGCTGCGCCAATGCCTGCTTGATGGCGTCCTCCACGTTCAGGGGCGGGGCGGGCGCAAAAGGAATAACGTTGGAAAGTTCGTAGTCAGCCGTGGGAGGCAGGCCCGTCAGGCGGGCGAGGTTGATCTTCTGCTTGGCAAGATCGTTCTGAAGCGTCACTAAACGTTGCTGGTCGAGTAGCACCTCGACCTGGCTGCGATTGACGTCGATCTTGGTGGCCCGGCCAAACTTGAGCTGTTGCGTGGTGCGCTCAAAGAGAGCCTTGGCGGTGTCGAGTTGCGCCTGAGCGGAGTCAAGCCGCGCATGCGCGGCCAGCGCCTGAAGATACGCCCCGGCGGCGGCCAGGACCACCAGGTCCTGGGCATCTTTAGCCGAAAGCTCTCCGGCGTGCACCACCTCCCGCGCCGAACGGTAATTGTTGAGCGCGGTGAAATCGGCGATGGATTGCGATACCCGCGCGCGCACATCCAGAACGTTGAAGGGTCCGACCAGGGAGGGAAGTGAAAATCCCGGGACACTGAAGTTGAAGCCGATGGATCGGATGTTGAATGTCTCTTCGACATCGTTGACATCTGCCCTGATGTTCGGCATGAGGGCGCTGCGCGCCGCGTGCGCCTGGCCGCGGGCTTGCAGCAGGGCATAGGTCGAACCCACCGCTCCCAGGTTGTGCTGTAGGGCGCGCTGGATCGCCTCCGCCAGCGACAGCTCACCGGAGAAAGGAAACTGCGCCACACTGCGCGTGCTTCCGCTGTAAGCGCCCTGCACGGACACGGTGGGGTTCAGGGTATTCACGCTGGTCGTGGTGCTGGGCACGGCGGATTGCGTGGCGACCACTCCGCCCCCTTGTGCGTTTCGTCCCGAAAGGGGAAGCGGAGTGGCCTGCGTGGTGGGCGGAGGCGCGGCGCCGCCGAATTGCGCAGCAGCGTAAGCTGCGAAGGCGATGACCTGCAATGCGGCAATGATCGCCGCTCGTCCCATTGGGACTCGCATACGTGTTCGTTTCATGGCTTGTTTACCTCTCTTCACCAGATCTTAACCCTTGCGGTTGAATTCAAGTTGCCCTGTAGCACTAACTCCCAAGATGTTGTTGCGCCGCGAAGATTTCTTGGTATTCGCGGCGGCCCAGAACAGCAGAACACAGAGGGCACAGAGAATGGCTCACAGAGCGCACAGAGAAGAAAAAACGGTCTGTTTCTCGTTCTCCGTGGTCTCTGTGGGCTTTCTCTCTGTGGCCTCTGTGTTGGAGGCTTTTGGTTGCGGCTTTGCGGCTCCATGCTGTACAGAATCGCAGTTTCTCGTCTTTCTGCCAAATTCTCCGGAATCCCAGCCTTCTGAATTTTAAATCTGGAATTCGTCATTGGGCGGGTGAGGAGATCTTTTTCCATCTCCGCTGAGCGCGAAAAGATGGGTAGCTCAGTCCGGACCTTCAGATTTGCCGTTTGAACAGCAAAATGCAACCTGTTATCAGCACTGCTGAAAAACTTGTCAGGATTGCAAGGTCGAGGCCGATGCCGGCAAACCCGGTATCCTTCAGCAGCAGGTTCTTGAGGGCGTCCACGACGTAGGTGAAAGGGTCGACAAACGACATAGCTCGCAGCCATACGGGAAAGCCGGCCGTCGGGTACACGGCGCCCGAAGGGAAAAACAGCAGCGTGTTAAGCACACCGAAAATGGCGCGCGGCACCAGGGGATCACTCACGCGCACCATCAGCAGAAACATCATGCTGATCATCGCCAGGGAGGTCACGGCCAGGACCACGATCAGGTAAACCAGCCGTGCTGGTTCCCACAACTGCGGAATGCCGGCAATCAGCCCGCCGATGACTGTGATAATGAAACCGGCCATCAACCCCTTCAGGGCGCCTGAGCCGATGAGTCCCAACACCAGGTCCACTTTGCTGAGGGGCGTGCTGAGATATCCTTCGTGGAAGCCTCGAGCCTTATCGTCGATAAAAGTAATGCCGCCCCCGATCATCGCCGTCACAAAGATTGACAGCGAGATCGAGCCTGCCAACAGGTATTTAATGTAGTCGATGTAGGGATAAACCTCCACGGTTTGAATCTCGATGCTGGCCGGAAGGCGGGTGGGACTGAAAAGGCCGGCCAGGTTCGCGGCCGGAGCTTCCCCCGACTCCAGGGGAGGGAGGACGGGGCCGTTCAGGCTGTTCTGGAGCTGCTGCATGCGCTCGAAAATACCGCTCGAGGTGAAGGTATCCGTGTTGTCTTCGATAAAAGCAATGCGCGGGTTTTCGTTGCGCAGGACGCGCTGCGAAAAATCGGGAGGGATAAAGATCACCGCCTTCAAAAAGCCCGCCTTGAGATCGGTTACCGCCTCGGAAAGGTCTGTGTATTGCGTGAGGTGAAAGGTCTCGGGATTCGCCACGATAGCGTTCAGTCCCGCGCGCACCTGCCGGGCTTGCGTGCCGGTGTCCTTGTCCACCAGCGCCACCCGCACTTTCGTGATCTTTCCGCCAAAGGCATAGCCCAGCACCACAAGCTGCACCAGCGGGAAAATCATCGACGCCATCATCAGCGCCGGCGACCGGAAGAACTTGCGCATCTCGCGCTCGATAATCGCCATCATCCGGTTCATGG
>JBKQKT010000793.1:0-6169 GCA_052147365.1 Candidatus Korobacteraceae bacterium
ACCAGCACACGCTCCGCCAAGGCACGGGAAACGTCATAGTGACGTTCTTCGTAGCCGAACGCTCCCGCCATACCGCAGCAACCTGAATCCAGCACCTGTAGCTCGAGGCCGGGTATTCGCTTCAGCAGCGCTACTTCCTTGTCCACGCCGGCAACCGCTCTGTGTTGACAGTGTCCGTGATACAGCGCGCGCCCCGTAAGCGGAGCAGGAGTAAACTCCGGAGCTTCGCGCGCGAGAAACTCGTCAAGCATGAACGAGCTTTTCGCCAGAAGACGCGCGCGTTTCTCTGCGGGGAATAGCTTCGTTAGCTCATCGCGAAAGGTGAGGATGCAGCCCGGCTCGATGCCAACGATAGGGACACCGCGCTCAACATACGGCCCAAGCACACTCATGACTTCCACAAGCCTCTGTCTTGCCTCGTCCAGCATTCCCTGGTCATACAGCGGACGCCCGCAGCAGACGTACTCTGGCGCAATGCTTACGCGGAAGCCAGCGCTCTCCAGTACGTTGATGGCGGCAATAGCCGCTTCCGGCTCGAAGAAGTTGGTGAAGGTATCGGTGAAGAACAGCACTTCGTGTCCGCCGTTACTCTTCACCCCGCGCTTGCCGAACCAGTGGCGGAACGTCTGCTTGGCGAACTTCGGCAGCCGGCGCTGAGGATGTACTCCAGCAGCACGCTTCATCAGTGCGCCAAAGAGTGTGCGACCCGCGACGTAGTTCACCAAGCCTGGCGCGCGCGCGGCAAGGGGCGCCCAGTCGTAAATGCGCCCGACAAGCTGCGATGTCAGTGGGCGCTTGTGGCGTTTGTAGTACTGCGCCAGATACTCGGCCTTGTACAACGCCATGTCCACGGCTGCAGGACACTCGCTCTTGCAGCTCTTGCAAGAAAGGCAGAAGTCGAGGGTGTCGCGCAGCGCGTCATCGCAAAAGCCGTCCTTCAGCAAATCGCTGGTGAGCGCCTCAAACATCATGTGCGCTCGTCCGCGGGTTGAGTAGTATTCCTCACGCGTTGCCATGTACGAAGGGCACATCACACCAGCATCGGTCTTACGGCATTTCCCGATCCCGACACAGCGAAGCGTCGCGCCCGCGATACCGCCGTCGGCACTGAAATCGAAGTAGGTGTCAAGTTTCTTCGGACTGTAATTCGGGCCGAGCCGCAGGTGCGCCTCCATCGGCGGCGGCGCCACGATGATCCCCGGATTCATGCGACTCTGCGGATCAAAAAGGCGCTTGAATTCGGCAAACGCAGGAATCAATTCAGGTCCGAAGATTTTCGGAAGCAGCTCGGAGCGCGCGATGCCGTCGCCGTGCTCGCCGGAAATTGAGCCGCCGAGCTCGCCGACCAGATCGCCCATGTCGAGCATGGTCGAGCGGAAGTTCTGGATCCCTGCTGGGCTCGCCAGATCGAAATCGACGCGGCAGTGCACGCAGCCTTCGCCGAAGTGACCGTAATACATCCCTACTTCCAGACTGTGACGCTTCAGGAGCTCATCAAATCTGCGGAGATACTGTCCCAACATTGCCGGAGGCACAGCCGCATCCTCCGCGCCCGGCCAGGTGCGCGGCTTGCCGGGCCGCAACGCGCCAGCGCCGAGGCCGGATTCACGCAAGCGCCATACTGAGTCACGCTCAACTGGATTGAACAGCAGCGTTGCGCCCATGCATTGCTTCACCGCCTGGGCTTGCTCCAGCAGCGCCTCACCACGCTCGCGCGCCTCGGGGCGCGTGGCGCCCCCCAACTCCACGATCAGATAACCGCAACCGCGTGGCAGCAGCTTCACCGCCGGCAGGCCCTTTTCGTGCCCGAACTCCACCAGAGTATGGTCGAAGGCCTCGCACGCTTCGGGATGATGCTCCAGGATCCACGGTACCTGGTCGGCAGCGATGAAGATGTCCTCAAATCCAAGCGCCACCAGTACCAGCTCTTTCGGTTTCGGAACGAGCTTCACCGTGGCCTCGAGCACCATCGCCAGTGTTCCTTCCGACCCCACCAAGGCCCGCGCCACGTTGAAGCCGTTCTCGGGCAGCAGTTCGTCCAGGTTGTATCCGGAAACGCGCCGCGGGATATTCGGGAAGCGACTACGTACGAGGTCGGAGTAGCGATCTCTGAGACTGCGCAGCCCTGCATAGAGCTCACCTGCACGCCCTCCGGCCGCAACCAGCGAATCCAGTTCGGCGTTGCTTGTCGCTCCAACCTTCAGCCGCGTCCCGTCGTACAGAAGAACGTCCAGCCCGACGAGGTTATCCACGGTTTTGCCGTAGGCCGCCGAGTGCGCTCCGCAGGAGTTGTTGCCGATCATGCCACCCAGGGTGCAACGGTCTTTGGTCGCTGGATCAGGTGCAAAGAACAGCTCATGCTTGGCCAGTGCGGTGTTCAGGTGACCTTGCACTACCCCAGGCTCGACTACCGCCGTTTTCTTATCGGCATCAATCGCGCGGATGGCCGTCATGTACTTGGAGAAATCGAGGACGAGAGCGGTGTTGCAAGTCTGCCCGGCAAGGCTGGTGCCGCCGCCGCGCGCCAGCAGTGGCACGTCGTTTTCCCGGGCCAGCGCGACAGCGTTGATCACGTCGCCGGCGTGGCGCGGCGTCACCACACCGATGGGTACTTGGCGGTAATTGGACGCATCGGTGCTGTAGATCGCCAGAGTAGCAACGTCGAAGCGCACATCGCCCTCCACCACTCGGCGTAACTCGGATTGGAAGCTGGCTAGCGCAGTCATCTCAGTACCTATGGAGGCAGCGATGCCTGTATGCAGTGTACGGCGGATTAGCTCGTCAACACAGTTCTTGAAGAGACATTCGGCAGCGGGTTGGCACACGCATCAGGGATGGGAGCAGCACACGTAGATCGCAGCATCACCGATTGTTCGCGTCAATACATATTCGTTGGACTGCAGAACGCTTCGCTGTAAGGCGGAAGTCCTTGGATCGTTCCGTAGTATGTCATTGCCCGCAACAACGATTCTGGGAACGTGAGCAGCAAAACCCGCTTCGAGGTGTTCCTGCGAGATGAGATGGTACTTCGTCCGTTCTTGCGGAGTCAGCTCCCATGAGACGCTGGAGCCGAAGTTATTCTCAAAACCCGGGTAAGGGATAGCCTTGGATTCGAAGATGTAGCCGGGCCAGAAGCTGGCGATGGCTTCACCAGGGGCGGCAACCTGGTCAATAGCTTTCGATACTTCCCGCACTCTTTGCAGTGTCCAATTAGGCGCATCGGCCGGCCCCTTTATACCGATCACGTCACCCGTGAAGAGGTAATCTCGAAACCCCGCAGCTCCCAGCACGAGGTAGCCCACAACAAGCGCGGCGCAGGTGAGAGCTGCCAGCCGCCTGCGCGACGAGGATTGCACCGAGCCGAAGAAATCGGTGACTGAGCAGACTGCACTCACAATGAGAAATGGCATGCACAAACAGAAATATTGGGAATAGGCCGGCGTGGGCAATAACGAAATAAGGCCCAGAACAAAGGCGATAAGAAATGCGCGAAATGCAGGGCCTCTGCGGTTCCGCCAAAGCACGAGGCCGGCCACGCTGATGGCGGCCAGCATCCCGAATTGAAGACCGTTGTCATCGGGGCCGACGAGGACTACCCGAGCGATGTGTATCTTCGACCGCAAATCTCCAATCAGACCGGCGGTCGATCGCAGCGCGTGATATCCCAGGTTGTTGAACAGGTAGCGGTCCGGAAAAAGAGCAAAGAGAACGGCGGACGGAGCAATGCCGATGGCCAAACCTCCGAAAAACCACAGGGTATTGGAGACTCGCCTGGAAGTTTCGGATTGCTGAATAATCCACCAGACGAACACCGGAGCAACCCCGGCGATGTACGAGCGCGCATCCATGCTCAAGCCCAACAACAATCCGCCACAAGCCATCCACCATGGCGACGAAGCCGGAGACAGGCGGCTGACGATGGCGTACGCCAGGAAAAGAAACAGTCCGGCCAAAGAGTAAGTTTTTGCAATCGGAAACCACGCGAAAACAAGCGTGCCCGCCGCAAACAGCAACACCGCCGATAATCCAGCCAAAACCCTGCCGGTTTCCCGGCAGACGTACCCGTATATTGCCAATCCTAACGCGACAGTTAACAGCGCGGACAACGTCCTGGCCGAGACCCATGTCAAGCCCATGAACTTCATCCATGTTCCGTAGATGTAGGGCAACAAGGGTGCCTGGGTATAAAGGAAGTCAAGATAAGGTGTCTTGCCGGCCAGAACCAGTCGAGACGCGAGCAGATAAAAGCCTTCATCTCCATCAATGAACCGATGGCGGGCAACAAACATGAAAAAGCAAAGAAGGAAAAAGACAGCAGGTATAGATAGCAACCTGCAGGTGCGGTTCATTTCCTTCGCTCCAATGGATTCCCAAAATGGAACAAACTTTGCACCCAAATTCCTCCTATGGGGGATAGCCTATCGCATAGGATTGGCAGAAGATAGAATGGAGCTTCGAATCAAAATTAGAGCCGAAGTGAGATGTTCACCAGATCGGTAAATAGACGAACGGTTCTCTCCGTTTGCCTGTTGTTGCTGTTTGCGGCGCCTCTGACCGCGACGGCCAATTTCACGATTTCGGCCTCACCGGCCTCCCTCACCATCGCGCAAGGCAATCAGGGAACTTCGACGATCACCACCACCATCAGCGGTGGCTTCAACAGTTCCATCAGTCTCTGGGTGCCTCCCGTGGCCCCGGGCGTCACTGTTACCTTCAACCCAACAACCATTCCAGCGCCGGGCGACGGCAACTCGACCATGACCGTTACGGTGCGGCAGTCCGCGACGCCGGGGACCTATCCCATCACGGTGAACGGCAACGGTGGAGGAATAAAACAATCCACGACAGTTACGCTGACGGTGACTAGTGCGCAGGACTTCACCCTATCTGCTTCACCTGCCTCCCTCACTGTGGCGCAGGGCAATCAGGGGGCATCGACGATGACCACCACGATCAGTGGTGGCTTCAACAGTTCCATCAGTCTCTCGGCGACGGGCATGCCCCTGGGCGTGAGCGTGAGCTTCAACCCGCCCACTATTCCAGCGCCGGGGGCGGGCAACTCGACGATGACCATTACGGTGCTGCGCCTAGCGATGCTGGGAACTTATCCCATCACCGTTACCGGCAGTGGCGGTGGCATCAAGCACACCGCAACCGTCACACTGACCGTGGTCGGCCCTCAGGACTTCACAATTTCGGCCTCGCCGGCGTCGCTCAGTATCGTGCAAGGCAATCAGGGAACATCAACCATAAGCACTACGATCATTGGGGGCTTCAACAACTCCATCGGCCTCTCGGCTGCCGGTATGCCCGCGGGCGTGACCGTCAGCTTCAATCCAACAACCATTCCGGCGCCAGGGGCGGGCAACTCCAGCATGACCATAACAGTGCTGGGCCTTGCGATACCGGGGACCTATCCCATCACCGTGACCGGCATTGGCGGAGGAATTAAGCACAACGTCACTGTCACATTGACCGTGACCCCGTCGCGGGCCTTCCTGCTTACTGCCTCACCGGCTTCGGTCACCGTCAACCAAGGTGGTCAGGGAACAACCACCATCACCAGCACCATCAGCGGCGGATTCAACAGTTCCATCAATCTCTCAGCGTCAGGCGCTCCCACCGGAACAATTCCCAGTTTCAATCCAGGCACAATTCCCGCCCCCGGCTCGGGCAGCTCGACGCTGACCATAGTGGTCGGAAGCAGCACTCCAACCGGCAACTACAGCATCAGTGTGGCCGGCAATGGCGGAGGACTTCAGCGATACGTGCAGGTTCAACTGACGGTAATACCGCCACCCGATTTCGCCTTCGGAGCCGCACCCTCGTCGCTGAGCGTCGCGGAAGGCAATCAAGGCACATCGACGATTACCGCGTTCGCCTTCTTCCTGTTCAACAATCCCATCAGTCTCACAGCGTCGGGCGCCCCGCCGGGAACAACTCTGAGCTTGAGCCCAACCACCATCCCGGCCCCCGGGTCGGGCAGCTCGATGCTGACTATCACCGTCAGCACGAGCACGCCGACGGGAACCTACCCCATCACGGTGACAGGCAACGGCGGAGGGGTGCAGCACAATGCGACTGTCACGTTGACGGTGACGGGAGGTCAACCGCCCTCTGACTCCAAATTCATGGAGCCATACTCGTACTCGCTGCAGTCTTCGTTCGG
>JBKQKT010000794.1:0-6030 GCA_052147365.1 Candidatus Korobacteraceae bacterium
GCCCTGGAAGCTGCGCCAGTGAGCGAACCATGCTGTCCAGGGCCTTTGGATTGGAATTGTAGCAATCGTTGATGATGGTCGCGCCCGCGTAGCTGAGGATTTCTCCGCGCTTGTCGCCTGCTGATAAGGTAGCCAGCGATTCGGCGGCCTCGGATGGCGAAATTCCGTACTGCAAACTCACCGCAACGGCTGCAAGGGCGTTATAGATACTGTGCTCGCCCAGCAACGGCAGCGTCACCTCCGCCTCACGGCCTTCGGCGACAATCTCGAACGTTGACCCTCCGGACCCACACCATTCGATGTGGCGGGCGGCAACATCAGCCGGCTTATTGATACCAAATGTGACGACCTTTCCATGAAAGTCGCGACCGAACTGCGAAACATATTCATCGTCGGCGTTCAGGACGGCTATACCACCCGGCGGAAGTGACTCGATGAGCTCATATTTGGCGCGTGCGATGGCGGCAACCGAATCGAAAAACTCCAGATGGACAGGAGCTACCATGGTCACCACGCCACAGTCTGGCGACGCAAGTTTGGCCAGCCCTGAGATTTCACCCGCGTGGGACATGCCCATCTCAATGACCGCAATGTCGTGCTCGGGCTCCAGCTTAAGCAATTGCAGCGGCATTCCGAATTGGTTGTTTAAATTGCCGTGCGACTTCAGCACGCGGAACCGGGTCGATAAGACGTGTGCGATGGCTTCTTTGGTCGTGGTTTTTCCTGCCGATCCGGTGACCCCAATGAGCGACTTCCCCCAAAGCCGGCGGACCGCAGCGCCCAAGTGTTGCAAAGCAACGAGCGGATCATTCACCGCCAGCAGCCGGGCTTTCATCGGATATTGTTTTGCATCGTCCTTACGGAACACCGCGCCCACTGCACCTTTCGCGAGTGCCGCTTCAACGAAATCGTGCCCGTCAAGGCGTTCTCCGCGAACTGCAAAGAACAGGTCTCCCGGTTGCAGGGTGCGGGAATCAATGGAGTATCCGTAGGCAATTGCACCTCGGTCAAAGTCGCCAGTAGCCTGCATGAATTCCGCCGCGCGCGCAAGGCTAAGCTTCATGATTTGCCGCTTCCACCGGAAGTGGAGCTCCATAGCCGGCGTCCCGCAAGGCATTCCGCGCTTCCGCGATGTCGTCGAAAGGCACGGCACCGGCACTGGTGACTTGCACCTTCTCGTGGCCCTTTCCCGCAATCAGCACGATGTCACCCGGTTGGGCTTCCCCAATTGCCAAAGCGATGGCTTTACGTCGATCAGGCTCCATCGTGTAACGGGCGCCACTACGCTGCAGGCCTGGCAAAGCGTCGTTCATGATGTCGAGGGGGTTCTCGCCGCGCGGATTATCGCTGGTAAGCACCACAAAATCGCTGCCGCTTCCCGCCGCCTCGCCCATCATCGGACGTTTGCTGCGGTCGCGATCGCCCCCGCATCCGAAGACGGTGGTGACGCGTCCGTGACCTCCGCTTTGTGCAAGGAAATCCCGCGCCACAGCGGTGAGATTTCGCAGCGCGTCGTCGGTGTGCGCATAGTCCACGATGACGGTGAAAGGCTGCCCGGCATCCACGCGTTCAAACCGCCCCGCTACGCGCGAAAGCTGCTCGGCCGCTTCGGCAATCGCGGCCGGCTTAATGTCACGTGCGTAGGCTGCTGCAGAGGCAGCAAGCAGGTTGTAGACATTCACTCGCCCCAAAAGCGGGCTCCAGATCGGAATCTCACCTTGGGGAGTTATCATCGTGAACTTGACTCCGGAATTCTCGATGCTGAGATTTTTTGCGTGGAGGTCGCCCCTATCGATGCCGTACGTAATCAATTCCGTTTGCTTCCTGCACAACTTCAGCAGCCGCTGGCCGTATTCGTCCTCCAGGTTGATCACGGCGACCCTTGGCGGCTCGGTGCCGCAGCCCTGAAACAAGATCGTCTTCGATGCAAAATACTCTTCCATGGTGCGGTGGTAGTCGAGGTGATCACGCGTGAGGTTGGTAAACACCGCAACGTCAAAGGGGACGCCGTAAATCCGCTGCTGCTCCAGCGCATGGGAGGAGACTTCCATTGCCACCTCGGTACAGTCAGCCCCAACCGCGCGCGCAAAAAGCTGATTCAACTCCAATGCTTCCGGAGTTGTATGAGGGGCAGGCAGCAGCTCGTCCCCGATTCGATATTCCACCGTGCCGAGGAGCACCGCTTTGCGGCCGCCAGCGCGGAACATCGCCTGCAGCAGGAACGAGGTCGTGGTCTTGCCGTTGGTCCCGGTGATTCCGGTGATGGCCAGCCTTTCCGCGGGACGGCCGTAGAAATTCGCGCTCAGCCTCGCCAGTGCGCGCCGTCCATGGATCACCTGCGCCCACGCCACGTTTGGCCTGGGCGGCAAAACATCGCTAACTACAGCCACGGCCCCGGCGTGCAAAGCAGCATCAATGTAGCGGTTGCCGTCGGTGGTTTCACCGTGCATGGCGACGAAGCACCATCCCGGCTTCACCCGGCGGCTGTCATAATCCAGTCCGGCGATGCGAGGATTGCCTTGCTGCGCGAGACATTCAGCGCCATCCAGCAACTCAAGGAAGTTCATACAATCATTCCGCCGCCGGCCGTTCATCGGCAACTGGACCCGCAATTCCGAGGAAGACCAGAATGGCGCGGTTCAATCGCACGATGTCCTCGTCGGTCAATCGGCCAATTCGGGGGCCGATCTTGGCCCTTGGCACAGTCGTGATTTTGTCCACCAGTATTCGGCTCTCGAATCGCAAGCCGTTACCCTCACTGGGCACGATTTGCAAACGGAATAACGGTGCTTTCGCTGGATTAGTGGTTAGGCCGCACACCGTGACAGACCGCGCGGTGTCAAAGCGGTCGTCTTGAAGGATGATGACGGGGCGGGGTTTCCCAGCGTAGCCCTTGGTTCCGGCGACGGTCCAAATCTCGCCCCGTTTCATTCGTCGCCCCAGTCGGTTATAGCGTCGATGAACTCCTGATCTTCTTTTTCCTGCGGACTGTTAGCAACAATCAGCGACTGCCGGTGGGCCTCGGCAGCAAACTCTGGCGAGCGCACGTCCGGCACCCATATCTGGATAGGCCGCAGGCCTTGGCGACGCAACTTCTCTCGATGTGCCCTAACCTTGTCGCGCGAAGACTTGGGATGTGTGCGGGCTGCCATATAAATCTCTCCCACGGTTACATGTAACTTATCACGAACCTATTTGCAGCACAAGATGATGAGAAGATCGACGGCCGGTCCCTAGTGCGCGAATCGCACCGTAATCCTCTGGCCCGAAGGCAAGTGACTACCGGGCGACGGCCACTGCTCACGAGCCACCCCGCTGCCGATGGCATTGATCTCGAATCCCGACTGCTGGGCAGCCTCAACTGCTACCCGTAAAGGTTTACCGAGGAAGGAAGGCACCACTACTCCACTGTCCACATCCAGAACGACAGAACCTTTACCGGCTGCAGCCTGTTCCGCAGGACTCGGCTGGGGCGCGGTCGCCTGGGCCATCTCCGTTTCTGGAGACTGTGCCGGCGGCGAGATCCCTGACGCATCCGGCTTTGGTGGCCCGGCTATCGCGGCTGGCTGACTTGCAGGAGACTTTTCGTTGGTCTTCCCGTCCGCTTCCGTCATCTGCAAACCAGCGCCCAACCGGTCGGATGATTCATCAGCGGCTTCGTCCTTCGCGGAGGCGACCATCGTCTGTCGCTTGACATCCGCATCATGCGGTACGTGCATGTATTCGAGCACCTGCTCGGCAATGCGCTTGAAGACAGGCGCCGAGACCTGACCACCCTGGTGTAGTCCGATCGGCGAGTCAAGAATTACGGCGATCGTTACCGCGGGGTTGTTGACTGGCGAGAAGCCGATGAAGGAGGCGACATACTTCGTTTTGGAATAAGCGCCCGTACCAGGCTCGACTTTCTGCGCCGTGCCGGTCTTACCGGCGGATGAGTATCCGTTGAGTATGGCCCTCCTGGCTGTCCCGAACAGCACAACCCCCTCCATCATCTTCTTCATCTGGGCAGCGGTCATCGGCGTCACGACGCGGTGCTGCTGCGCCGGATGAAAAACGACTGGCTTCGGAGTTGCATCCGGCGGAAGCTCACCCGCCACAATACGGGGAGGGGTGTACACGCCATCATTCGCGATCGTCGAGATCATTGAAATGACCTGAATCGGGCTGACGCCAACCTCCTGCCCCATAGAGATGGCGCCAATGGACACCTTCGACCAGCGATTGACCGGCTTGGTCAGTCCGCGAGTTTCGCCCGGCAGTTCAATTCCGGTCTGCGCACCAAACCCGTAATCGCGGAGATAGTGATAGAGGCGCTCATCTCCCAGCCGCATGCCGACCTTGATGGCGGCCACGTCGCTGGAATGGGCCAGCGCTTCGGCAATGGTGACGACGCCCAGGCTCTCATGATCGTGGATTTTCATACCGAAGACATCGATCGAGCCGTGCTGGCAGTCGATCTTGTCCTCCGGCGTGACTACGTGCTGGTCAATCGCCGCCGAATAGGTGACGATCTTGAAAACCGAGCCTGGCTCGTACACATCGCTGACGGCGCGGTTCTTCAAGGACTCCTGGGGAACATTGTTAAACACGTTGGGATTGAACGTGGGCCGATTTGCCAGCGCGAGGATCTCGCCTGTGCGCGGGTTCTGGACGATAACGGTTCCGGCAATCGCCTTGGTATCGTCCATGCCGCGCTGCAGCTCGCGTTCGGCGATGTACTGAATCGTCTGGTCGATGGTCAGAACCAGGTTCTGCCCGGGATCAGACGGCCTCTCGACGCGGCCAAACCACTTGCGCCGAGCGTCGATGGAGATCATCTCCTTGCCGGGAATGCCACGCAGATCGTCGTCGAATACGCGCTCCAGGCCGCCGAGACCTTCGTCATCCATGCCGACGTAGCCGAGGACTTGTGCCGCCAGTTCGCGATCGGGATAAAACCGCTTGGGTTCTTTGCGGAAATAGATTCCCCGCAAGTTCAACTCGCGAATACGGTCGCCGGTTTCGGCGTCGACTTTGCGAGCGATAAAGGCGAAGTTGCGCGAGGACTGGATGCGGGCCACGATCAGTTGTGGATCCAGGTTTAGCACCTTGCCGAGTATGGCAGCCGTGCTGCTCGGATCATGGACTTCGCTGGGCACCGCGAACACGGAATCAACGTCAATGGACATCGCCAGCGGATGGCCGTAGCGGTCGAAGATGTTCCCCCGGCGAGGCTCGACCGGGATGGTGCGGTTTTGCTGGCGATGGGCAAGCTGCACGAAAAATCCGTACTTGACAATTTGCAGCCGTACCAGCCGAAAACCGATGGCCAGTATCCAGAGGGAAAGGAGCGCGGCAAGGATGTAGAGCCGTCGAGCCGGTGTCTTAGGAGCGCTCGCCCGCATTCCCTGGTTCTCTCCGTTCTTTAGCAGTACCCGTTTACATGGAGAAGGCGGTCCGTTACTGCCGGACCGCCGCTTGGAATTTCTGCCCCAGGTTCAGCCTGCTCGTGCAGACTACGGCTGGGACGAAACCACCGTGATTCCGTTTGCCTGGGCCATGACCGGCGTGGAAGGATCCTGCACGGATTCCATCGGCTGCCATTGTCCGTCCGCCGGTCGCCGCATTCCCATCTGCAAAGCCAGTCGCTCGATACGGGACAAGTCCTTCAATGACGCAGCCTCCAGGCTTAGCTCACGATTCGATTCCACGATGGTGTCCCGCTGCACCTTGAGTTGTTCGATGCGATAGCCATACTCGATGGCGCTGAAGTGCTGCCACAAGTAGACCATCACAAAGAGGAAGAAGATGCTCAAGGTGATGCCAAACGAGATCATCTCCCGACGACGCTTGGGGTCGGTCACCCTCATGACCCGCGAGTTGTCAATGCGCTTGGCGAAATGGATCTCGGGCGTGCCGATGAACATACCGCGCGGCTGCGCTGCATGCTCAGCCCACTCAGCGGCCTGTGCCATGGTTGGATAAAGAACTCCGGCTGCCATAAGTCTCTCCTGCCGGGCGGCTTAACTTTGGCCGTGATCCGGCTTTGCA
>JBKQKT010000795.1:0-4851 GCA_052147365.1 Candidatus Korobacteraceae bacterium
GAACCCGCCGAGACCCTTTAGGCATCTCCGCATGGCGGAGCGTCGCACACCGGATCCTAGTTCGAGACGAGTCCCCGTTCATTCAGCATTGGTTCAAAAATCGGTTACCGTCATCACCAACCCCGCAGGCCGACTTTCATTCTGGATGCTAGGAGAACTGCCCGTGGATTAGCAATAGGGGAACCGCAAATAGTTGGCAGCGCACTTGCAACTAAAGTAACAGAGGCTCAACACTCCAAGCTTGCAATTCCGATCTGGGAATCCTCACCATAGAGTCGTAAGCAGCGATTCGCAGGATATGCCGGCACCTTGCCTTTGCCCGCGAAGCAGTTGATTCAGCGGCGGATGCAGTGCCATGTATACTCTCATCGCCAGACTCCGGGTCTGCGTTTTTTCCTGCTGTCAGGGACCAGATTCGGGCCGAGGTTCAGTAATGTCGAAGTTTCGCAGGTCCGCGATCATCGTGGCGGCGGCTCTGACCGTTGTGCACGTGATCGTGTTGGTTGTCAGGTACGGCACTCCGGCCGCCTCGCTTTGGGGCGATTTGATTGCAGCCGCGGGAGCCTTGCTCGCCGCCGTAGCCAGCCTTTCCGCTTCGCACCGTTCCGGTCCCTTCGGCAAGCGGGTGTGGCGCCTGGTTGCATTCTCACTTTTTCTGGCTACGATCGGTCAGCTCATCTACACCTACTACTTCGATTACTTGCGGGAGTCCCTCAGCGGGATGTGGCCCACTGACTTTCTCGTCTTCTTCTGGGCCGTGCCCGCCATGATGACGCTGTTTCTGAGCCCGCGTGACCCCAATAGCGGATTCCGTTGGCTGCGGCTCTGCGACTTCGTGCAGGTCTGCGCGTTGGTGCTTGCTCTCGAGCGGTCTCTTCTTTACGTCCCCTCCCAATGGCAGAACTCCGGGCAAGCCGTGGCCTTCCAGGCTTTCGACGCGGGCCTCATTTTCTTCGCTCTTCTGGCGTTCAGCTTCTTGGTTCGGGGGCTGCTCACACCGTTCCCGACGGCCCGCGCTTTCTTCTTTCGACTCGCAGCTTTCTTCTTTGCCTTCGGGATTACAAACGACACCACGCTCTACGCCATGGCGGTTGGGAACTATCAGCAAGGAACCTGGCCTGACCTGCTGTGGACGCTTACTTATTGTCTTCTCGCCGGCATCGCCGCGACTTGGGCCGACCCTCAGCCGCATTTGCCGGAAACGGTCGAGCCCCGTGCCCCCAACATGCAGATGCTGGCGCAGTTTTCTCCTCTGCTCATCCCCGCCATCGTCTTTCCGCTCGTGCTCAGGATCGCACAGGAACAGTTCGTTTGGGCTGTTTCTCTTGCCATGGTGTCGTTCCTCGCGGCCGCGGGCCGTATGTTTGTGGTGCAGAGGCAGTTGCTCCAGGCCTCGCGCGAAGTCCAGGAAAATCTGTCCCTGCTGCAAGGCATCACTGAGGGAACCACCGACTCCGTATTCGTGAAAGACTTGCAGGGCCACTACCTGATGATCAATTCCGCGGGAGCGGATTTGCTGGGGCGGAGCGTGGCGGAGGTGATCGGCAAAGACGACGCTGAACTTTTCACGCCTGAGAACGGCCGTGAAATCATGGCGCGCGACCGCCAGGTCGTCGATTCAGGAAAATCCCAAACCTATGAGGAACTCGGGATCTCGGGGGGAGTGGCGCGAACCTACCTGGCGACCAAGGGTCCGTATCGCGATTCGAGCGGCGAGGTCATCGGCTTGCTCGGCATTTGCCGCGATATCAGTGATCGCAAACGCGCCGAGGAGGACTTTCGCCGTTCCCAGCAGAAGCTGCGCATTCACTTCGAGCACACTCCGCTCGCCGTCGTCGAATGGGATACTCAGCTTCGCATTACAGAATGGAGCCCCTCGGCAGAGCGGGTCTTCGGATATTCACGCGAAGAAGCCATGGGGAAGGACGGGAGTTTCCTCGTGCCGCCGGCGCTCCAGGAACACATTGACAGGATAGGAAAGGAGATTCTCGAGCTAAAAGGTGGAACCCGCAGCACGAATGACAACATCACCAAGGACGGCCGAACCATCTCCTGCGAGTGGTACAACACGCCTCTGGTCGATGAATCGGGACGCGTGCTGGGCGTGGCCTCGCTGGTTCAAGATGTGACCGAGCGGGTGGCGCTCGAGGAGAGGCTGCGTCAGTCGCAGAAAATGGAAGCAATCGGACGCCTCGCTGGCGGCGTCGCCCACGACTTCAACAACCTTTTGACCGTCATCATGGGCTACAGCCAGATCCTGACCGATGGAGTTCCTCCGGGCAGCCGCTTGATGGACGCCACCACTCAGATCCGGTCCGCCGCCGACCGCGCCGCCGGCATTACCCGGCAACTTCTGGCTTTCAGCCGCAAGCAGGTGTTGTCGCCGCGCGTGATCGATTTGAACGACATCATGCTCAACCTCGACACCATGCTGCGGCGGCTTATCGGGGAAGACGTCGAAGTCTTTACTGTGCCCGGACGCGGCCTGGGCGCGGTCAAGGCCGATCCGGGGCAAATCGAACAGGTCATTATGAACCTGGCTCTGAACGCGCGCGACGCCATGCCTAACGGCGGAAAGCTCACTCTGGAAACCCAAAACACGGATCTGAACGACGCCTACGCCGGCGACCACAAGCCCCTGCAGCCCGGACGCTACGTCATGCTGGCGGTGAGCGACACTGGAACCGGCATGAATGAAGAAACCAAGGCCCACATCTTCGAACCCTTCTTCACCACGAAAGAAGTCGGCAAAGGCACTGGCCTCGGACTCTCCATGGTCTATGGAATCATCAAGCAGAGCGGAGGCTACATCTGGGTTTACAGCGAACCGGGACGCGGCACGACATTCAAAATCTATCTTCCCCGCGTGGATCAACCCGCCGAAGGCGCCGGAGCGGCGAAACGCCCGGGGGATATACAGCGCGGCACTGAGACTATCCTCCTGGTCGAGGACGATGCCCAGCTCCGTCAACTAACCTCGTCGGTCCTGGCGCACTGCGGCTACAAAGTGTTGCCCGCCGCCGGCGCCGAGGAAGGCCTTGCCCTATGCCGTGAAAATCACCGCGCGATCCATCTGCTGGTCACTGACGTGATCATGCCAGGAATGAACGGCCGCCAGCTGGCCGAGCAGGTGAGCCAGATTTCCCCGCATACCAGGGTCCTGTACGTCTCCGGCTACACCAGCAATGCGATCGTCCACTACGGCGTGCTCGATCCGGGATTGTCGTTCCTGCCCAAGCCCTTTTCTCTGTCGGCGCTCATCGCCAAGGTGAGAGAGGTTCTGGACGCCACCGACACTCCCTAGGGAGGCTCAAGTGCCATTCAGCCAATAACCTCTGATCTCTTCCAGACCGCTTCCTTCGCCTCCGTGCCCCAAATTGGGTTAGGCGTGACGGACACTATGTAGCAGACCCCGTACCCAGGGAGGTCGTCGACCCGCACAATCCGGCCTTCCTCTTTCGTGATCTTGTTACGAACAACGTCTCCAACTTTGAATTGCATGAATAAATACCCCACAGTAATGAAGAGGAACTAAATTGGGGCGGAGGAAGGGACAGCAGTACCACAGGCCGCCTGAGGGGCGGGGCAAGTGGCGCTGCGCCTTTTCCTTGCCCCTGAAGCTTTTAGATGCTCAATCCATCAAACGGATGCAGGGCGACATTCCTTAAAGCTTTTGCGGGGATAAGTTCTTATCTCAGAGTCAAGCAGCGTGATGGCCCTTTGTTCACTGCTTACTGCTCGCCTGCTACCCAATACCTGCTCCTCGCGAGCACTGTCCGGTCTCCCGGATCCCGCAGCCGCACTCGAATCTGATGCAAACCTGCATGAGGATTCTTGGGCTCGATGCTCAACAGGTAGCGGCTGTGCAAGTGATTGGTGAAATCGATCATCCGCGCCTCGAAGTTTCTTCTCGTCGCAAACAGCTCATACTCGCCCCCGGTCATGGCACCCACTGTTTGAGGGGTATTCTTTTTCATCGCTTCCGCAGCCATGACCAACGGCGCCAGCAAATCCGGCGCCGGATGCATCTCGTCGAGATTGTTTCCTCGCATCGTGTCCAGCACATTCGACCGTGATGGTGAAAACGCCAGCGCATACACCGCCGTGTTGCTCTGACCAATCTCAGTCACTACATCCTCCACCTTCACTTCGTGACTGCCGTGGTCGCGCGTCTCGCTGATCAGCAGCAGCACCCGCTGCTGTTCCTTCGGAGCCTGCTCCAGCAGCTTCACTGAATAATCCAGCGCATCGAGAATTGCCGCTCCCCCATCACCCGGCTGCAATGCTTTCAGGTTTTCCTCAATCTTCGCGGAATTCCCGCTGAAATCCTGGACCAGCTCCGCCTGGCTGTCGAACTCTACAATCGCCACCCGCCCTAGTCCCGCTTCCACCATCGGGTCCAGCATGGCACCCAACCCGCGAATCCGCGGAAATTCATAATTCGCGCGCCGCCCTCGCTGAATCGCAATCACCAGCGATATTGCCGATCCTTCCGGAGCTTCATCCAGACGCACCGGCTGTTCAACTCCGTCGTCTTCGACCACGAAATCCTTGGCTGCAACTCCATACACAGCTTCGCCCTTCGCGTTTTTTACCAGCGCGGGAATGATCACTACATTCGATTGGGTGTGGAGGATTGTTTCTTGAGCCGGAACGTTACTGGCCGCCAGCAGCGCGAACAATAGCAGCCGTACCAAACTATCCCGCCTTACGCTTCTCTTCCAGTACTTCATCCAGCGCATCTGCTAATAGATGCGCGCGCTTCTGGTAATCGGTTGCCCCGCTCTCCTGCTTGCGCTTCAATAAATGATATTCATCCGCGATGTTCAGCGCTGCCAGCACCGCCAGCCG
>JBKQKT010000796.1:0-7925 GCA_052147365.1 Candidatus Korobacteraceae bacterium
CACTCAGCCGCAAGACCAGGCACTTGGCCGCACCGCCAGCCCTGAGAAACTCTGTCAGCGGTACTTGCACGACCCGGAAGCCTCGTTTCTCCAGCTCCTGAGACAATTTACTGCTGATGCTGTTCACCAGGACCACTCGCCCGACGTTGACGGCATTGCACGCGAAACGTAAGGCATCCGGTTCCGATACAGGAATACGCTTCTCCTCCGGATATCGGGTTTCAATCTTCGCGATGGACTCGGCATCAAATGCTTGCGGGAAATACATAACGTATCCACGAAAGAGTGGACAGAAGCAGGTGTCTAGGTGGTAGAAGCGAGGATCGATGAGGCGCAGGGAGATGACTTCGATGTTCCAGGTTTCGCTCAGGTGCCGGTGGCTTGACTCCCGGCTTCGTATGCCATGCCCGGCCCACAGACGCGAACCATCCGCCTCGAACAGTGCGTCACCTTCGCCCTCGAATGGCGTCTCCCTGGGTATCGTGGACATCTTGAACCCCGACTCGCCGAACCATCTGCGGAAGTGCGGTTCCTCACCTTGACGTTCCGGATGCAGAAAGCTGCTCAGGGCTACTGTCCCTCGATGGACAAGTCCGGCGTTTGTCGTGAAAACCATGTCAGGCGAACCGGGCTGTGGCTCCAATAGCTGTACTTGGGCGATCTTGGTCAGCGTTCGGTGGAGCTTCTCCCACTGCGCCATTGCGCGCCCTCGATCAGAGCGGTGCACGTTGCCCTTCATCCAGGGATTGATGACGTAGTTCACCTCAAAAAGCTTGGGAGGACACATCAGAAAAGTGGGCCGGCTGATGACAGCGCCGGTTGCGCTCGCGCAAAGAGGAATTTCCCCGAGGCCCATGGGTAGCTCTTATCTCAGAGTGTCTCCTACTCCGGGGGGCCTGAGTCCAATCAAAAATTCTTATCGGCCTCATTCGGAAACAGCAAGCGCATGGCAGAGTTGAGATTTGATGGAGCCTGTCCGCACCCAAAGTTGACGCTTGGGTCTTGGACTGGATCACACGCGAGCCGTTCAAGCGAGAATAGTTCTTTGAGCAACGTGATAGGAACTGCCGCCTCATGGGCACGTTTGCATCTCGCTTAAGTGAGACTGTGCCGATGTGGGCGCGAGGGGATGCCCCGTTTGCGTGAAACGTTCGCATAAGCAGGCAGGAACCCACTCCCCATGGCAGCTTGAGCATTGCCGCCATCACCGTTCCCACGACTGCCATCCACAGGTTTCGCTGGATGGCCGCGTGATATAGGACATAAAACACGGGGATTCCAAGTACGACGAGAAATGCGCAGTACCCCTGGGTAAGAACCTTCCTTCCGGTCCTATCGGACAACCAGCCGTAGAAGTTGTAACCAAGGAAGGCCATGAAAAGGGCAAAGCCGTAGATCAGGCTGTAGGTCGTGGTATTGAATCCACGACCCTTCAGGGTCAGGATGTTAGGAAGAAATCCGGAGACCGAATAGTCGGCGAGGAACAATCCGGTCATGAAGAAGAAGACCTCCAAGAGTCCCACACTTGGGGAGGTTTGAACAATCGCCACCGGGAACGCTCGGTCCGCCGATCCCTTCAGAACCACGTTTTCCGCCGGGCGCACCAAGGTCGACAAACGCGCGATTGGTCGCAGCGGTGCCTTCGAAATTCAAGTCGCCGCCATCGCCACCACGGCTCCAGGCACTCATGTCAAGCCTTCTCCCGGCGTGTTATGATCCGGTTACTCTCAAGGAACGGCCGCGTTACGGCATCCTGGCTAACGAATGTCTCGTTTTCGTGGACGAACGATCATCATGCTCTGCATGCTGGTTGCTGAAGGCATTTCATGCGCCCAGAGTGCGCCTTCCGTTTCCGACCATCCCTGGAACGCTTCATCGGCTGAGCAGCGACTTAGAGTGCCCGCACGGCCCGTTCCAGCCCGCTTCGTGGATCCGGCAAAGGTCTACACATTATCGGATCTGGTAAACATTGCCGAACAGAATAATCCGGAAACTCGCGTAGCTTGGGAAAACGCCAAGGCACGAGCCGCCGATCTGGGAATCGCCCAATCCACGTTGTATCCGACTTTAGCGGCCGCGGCCCTGGCAGGGACTACGCGCGCGGACATTTTCTTCGGCCCCACCTTTCAGCGGCAAACGGTAGAGACCTTCTCTCCGGTCTTTCGTTTGGATTACATCATCTTTGACTTCGGGGAGCGCTTGCAGGAAGTATCGATCAGCAGAAGCAATCTCCTGGCTGCTAATTTTCAATTCAATGACACGCACCGCAAACTCATTTTCCAGGTTATGGAAACATATTATCGGCTGCTCGACAGCAAAGGACAGCAGGATGCGGCGGATGCGAACCTGAAGAACGCGCAGACGGTGCAGCAGGCGGCCGAGGCCCGGCTCCAGAACGGGTTGGCAACCCTACCGGATGTGCTGGAAGCACGCAGTGCCGCGGCACAAGCCGATTACGATCTGCAGGCGGCCATCGGGGCAACTGAGATCGCGCAAGGCGACTTGGCGACAGCCCTTGGCATTTCGCCCACGTCCCCGTTTCAAGTGGAGAGTATCCAGAATATTAAGATGCCGGACAGCATCGCCGACACGGTCGAGACGTACATCGACAAGGCGCTTTCACAGCGGCCCGATCTGATGCAACGGGTCGCCGAACTGCGTGCCGCAGGGGCGGAAGTGAAGGCGGCGGGCAAGGCATATTTCCCCCAGCTGAGCATCGATGGCCAGGCTGGTCTCGCCCATTCCTACGGACAGCAGGAGCAACTAGCCGGTGTTTACTCCCCAACCCAGGAAACCTGGGATGCGCAGCTCACCTTATCGTGGACGTTGTTTGACGGATTGGCCAGGGAGAACCGCTTGGCCAGAGCGCGAGCGAATCAGAAACAGGCTGCCGCGACAGTTGACTCGATTCGCGATCAAGTGGAAAACCAGGTGTGGTCTGCGTACTCGACCGCCCGGACCGCGCTCCGTCAACAGAAGGCTGCAGCGGCGCTGCTGGAGGCTGCAACTGAGTCCTACAACGCTGCGTTAGAGTCTTACAACTATGGAGTGCGCAGCCAAATCGACGTTGTATCGGCGCAGCGTACCTTGGCCGAGGCGCGCACCGCGGACGTCACGGCGCGGACCCGACTCTTAACCGGATTGGCGGCTCTCGCCTATCAAACCGGCGATCTACTTTATGGGAAGACTCCGTGACATGAAGACGAAATCGCAAGCATCATCTAGTCCATCCAGGTTGCGGCTTGCGGTAATCGCGGCCGGCATTGCAGCAACGCTCTCGGCGACGGGGTGTTCCCGGGCACCATCCTTCAACATTCTCGGGTCGTTTTTTCCGGCTTGGATTCTGTGCGGAGTTATTGGCATACTGCTGACCGTCGTGGTACGGATTCTGTTTGTGCGCGCTAATTTTGAACAAGAGCTTTCGCCGCTGATCCTGGTCTACCCTTGTCTGGCCGCGTTTTTCACATTCTCAATCTGGCTACTGTTCTTCAGCTGAACGGGAGAGATGCCATGCCTGAAATCGACACTCCTGTCCAGCGAAAGCGGCTTGGAAAAATATTGAGCCTGGCGATTCCTGCCGCCGCGCTAATCACAGGGCTACTGGTGATCTACGAGACCACTCTGTACCCTCGGACCGATGACGCGGAGGTGTTTGCCAATTTCATTGGTATCGCTCCACAAGTCGATGGTCCGATCACCACGCTCGCCGTCCAGGACAATGCCTTCGTGAAACAAGGCGGGCTGCTCTTTGAGATTGATCCCCGGCCATACGAATATGCTCTGCAGCGAGCGCGATCCGATTTGAGCACGCTGGAAGGTCAGATTGTTGACGAGACTCGGACGATCGCATCACAAGAAAGTGCGGTCGGCGCCGCACGGGCCAATACCGACAGCGCCGCTGCGAATGTCGATCGCGCCGCGGCAGCCGTCAACGAAGCGCAAGCCAGCGTCGCCAGCGCCAAGGCAGAGCTGGATCGCGCCCAGGCGGAACTCCTGTATACCTCCAACAATTTTCATCGCATTGAGCCGCTGCTTGCCAAGCAGTTCGTCACCGTGGACCAGGTGGATCAGGCCAGAACGGCGGTAACAGCGCGACAGCAAGCCGTAGATCAGGCGCGCTCGCAAGTGGCGCTGGCCCAGGCGCAAGTGCTATCGGCCAGAGCCCAATATGAACAGGCGAAAGCTACGATGCAACAAAGCCATGCCCAGTTGGCCCAATCGCAACACAGTGTGTTAACGCTTGAACCGCTCACCGCACAACGCGAGGGCAAGGCCGCAAACATTCGCACGGCCGAATACAACCTGAATAATTGCCGCGTCTATGCGCCCTTCGACGCACGGGTAACGAATCTCACCATCTCCCAGGGTGCTTACGCGCACACCGGCCAGCAGGTCTTCACGCTGATCGATACGCGCATTTGGTGGGCAGTGGCAAACTTTCGCGAAACCCAGCTCCGGCACATCAAACCAGGCATGCATGCCGATGTGTACGTGCTCTCGCGCCCCAATGTCCGATACGATGGCATAGTGGACAGCGTTGGCTTTGGCGTGCAGCCGGACTCAACTCTGATCGGGACGTTCGCGCCCGGACTGCCCGATGTGCAGCGGTCTCTCAACTGGGTGCACCTCGCTACGCGTTTTCCAGTCCGCGTGCGTATCCAAGCGCCGGAAACCGAGCCTCTCCGTCTTAGCGAATCGGCGGTGGTGGTCATCCGACCATCTCGCTCCGGAAGGACGCAGTAGGATGTCAGCCCAGGACCAGGCGCTGCCCGCGGTCGCGCGGTCCAAAGCACTGGACGATGCCGGCGCATGGTTCTGGCAGTTTCTCAAGACTGAACTGACTCGCTACCCGGGGCGTACCTGGGTAGTGGGCCGCATCACGATCGCGGCGACCATCACCATGGTACTGGTGATGACCTTTCGTATCCCGTACGGATTCCTTGGCGCAATTTACACCCTATTCCTCAGCCGTGAGAATCCCAGAGCTACGCTGAACTCTGCAGTTCGGACAGCTTCCGTCTATGTGATAGCCACGTGCTACACCCTGGTCGGGGTGGTGACGATGGTTGACGACCCCCTCACTCACTTTCTATGGATCACGACTTCTCTCTTCATGGGGTTTTACCTGATCCACATTATGCCGGACTATCCCACGGCGGTTGGCTTCGGCTTCACGCTCGCCGGGGCGATTCCGCTCTGGGATGAAACCTATCTCACGATCAACCAGCGTACGGAGAATACGCTCTGGCTGGGCTTTGTCGTGGTCGTCGGCGCCGCGGTGACGGTTGCCGTGGAGTACGTTTTTCGCCGCGTACATCCCGTGACCGAACTGACCCAAGCCTTCGAGAGTAGGCTGCAGGCCGTCGAGGGCGTGCTACGTCAGCTTGCGGCGGATCTTCCCGTAGGCGAGGAACTGCAACAGCAAATCGCCCTGTATTCGGCGCGCGGAACTTCCGGGATGCGAAGACAGTTGCTGCGTTCCGGTTTTCCACCGCAGATGATCGCACAGATGAACGTGGCCACGGCTCTGCTGGGACGTTTGACCGATCTTACCGAGAGCCTTTACGTGCTTCGTTCCAGCCAGCCTATCAGGCTGAACCCATCCGATCGCGAGCGCTGCCTGAGCCTGGCAAACCAGATCGCGAGTCTTTACCGTGACTTGCAGCAACGCCGATTACCCCACTCAATCGATATCGCCGGTGAGGCTCAGCCGTCGGAGTTGCCGCTTCTTCCCGAAATGGAAAGAACGGTCGCGCTGATCCCGCAAGCCTTTTCCGGTTCAGAGAGCGTGGACGCACTGTTGCTTGTACCGCCAGTGGATGAAGTGCGGCAACGGCTGTTTGTCCCCGACGCATTTTCCAATTACGACCACCTTAAGTTTGCGATACGCGGTACGGTGGCAACGATGCTGGCGTACGTCGTTTACCAGTCAATTAATTGGCCGGGGCTCAGCACTTCGATCGCAACCTGCATCATCACGGCCTTGTCAACCATCGGCTCCTCCCGGCAAAAGCAATTTCTTCGACTGGGGGGAGCCATCATTGGCGGCTTCGTCTTCGGCATGGGTGCTCAGGTCTTCGTGCTGCCTCATCTGGATGGAATCACCGGATTCACCGTGCTATTTGCCATCGTCGCTGCAATTTCCGCCTGGATCGCTACCGCAACCCCCCGGCTGTCTTATCTCGGCGTGCAGCTTGCCCTGGCTTTCTATCTGATTAACCTGCAGGAATTCGCCATACAATCTTCGCTGGCCATCGCCCGCGATCGTGTCGTCGGCGTCTTGCTCGGCCTCGTATGCATGTGGCTGGTCTTCGATCGACTGTGGGTGAGAGATGCTCTCCAGGAGATGCAGGACGCGTTTGCCCGCAATCTGCGGCTGCTGGCCGAGCTCACCGAACAACCGCGAAAAGGCGACCCCAAGGAAGCAGTCAGACGGATCCTTCAGTTACGTGATCAGATCAACGACGGGTTCAATGCGGTCAAGGCGCAGTCTGACGCCGTACTCTTCGAGTTCGGCCCCTCGCGCGCACGGAAGCTAGCCATTCGTGACGACATCAGGCGTTGGCAACCCACGCTGGGTATCCTGCTGCAGGTGCAGGTCACATTCTTGCAGTATCTTTTCGAGAAGGGGCTCCCAGCAGTGCCTCAGTCAATCGCCGAAGCACGAGTTGCTTTCGAGAGCGACATGGCGCTAGTAGCGCGCGCAATGGCCGACGAAGTCAGCGGGAAAGTTTCCAGAGTAGCGCCTGATGTCCAGGAATCTGCCGCGAGACTACGGCAGGAGATTCAAAGGCATTACGCAACAGTCGCTCTGCCAATTCCTCCGCCGCTCGTCGACATGATCACCCTTACCCAGAATCTCGCATCCATCCTCGCTCCACTGTACCTGGACATCCATGCGACCTTCACAGATCCTCAACTGGCCGTGATCCACCATCTCCAAATCAAATTAGGACAAGCTTGATCCACTATGCATAGCCGGTCGAATTCCGACCTTCATGGCCTCTGATTATCCAGTCTGCCTTTATCGCCTCGTGTCCGCCGGTGCTCGCTCCAAACCTCCAGACCGCCCAAACTCAGATAAGGGAGTGCCTTCACGTTGGGCTTCCTCAACAATCCGGGAGGCCACGTCGTCTGCTTCACGGATGCTATGATTTTGAGACCGTCTATGACATCACACATTCACGTAGCTCCTTCTCCCTCCGAGCAACGACTTTTGGCGTACGATTCCCTGCTCGACGACATTGGATACATGACTTGCATGACCCTGGTGCTGCTGGGAAATTACGCGCAGACCGGGCATCTCGGCGGACCGCTGGCCTACACACCGTACAATGTTGCGGCGCATTTGATCGGTCCTGAAAACGGCGGACTCCGTTTCGATTACCGCCGGCCGAAGCATCCTTACTCCGACAAATTCATGATGGCGGCGGGCCACTCGGTCCCCACGTGCTACGCGCTGTGGATGATCTTGGGCCAGGCGCTGTATCGCAAGTATCAGCAGACCGGCGATCCGCGCTATCGCGTCGACCCGCACGTCGCGATGCTGCCGATCGACGCATTGGGATTCCGGCGTGGCGCGGGCGCGCTCCAGACGCTGCTGCGCGAAACGGATTTGGAAGACCATCCGCTGTTCGCGCAAGCGAAAGGCCGCGGCATTCGTGCGCTCGCGGGACATGCCGAAAGCACCGACTTAACCAACGACGTGAACGGAGGCCCGTCGGGCATCGGGATCGCGACGGCCGCGGGCAAAGCGGCGTTCTGGGATATAGCGGGCGCGCCAGAGTCGCCGAAAGTGATCGCGCTGGAAGGCGAATTCGCGCTCACCGAAGGTCACGCGCAGGAGTTGAAGACGCAGGCGCTCGCGCTGCAAGTGGGAAAGCGTTTGCGTGTGATGGTCTCCGACAACAACGCGGGCATCGACG
>JBKQKT010000797.1:0-2896 GCA_052147365.1 Candidatus Korobacteraceae bacterium
ATCCATCCCACCTCGCTGCTGCGGCGGCTGAAGAAGAACCACGTGCTGGCGCAGTAGATTTCGCACTACTGCAAAATGCGACGGCTCCCCTGCAAAACGCAGTACTGCAATCTTCCGCAATCTGCATTGAATCGCTAACTCCTTTAGAACCAGCTCTGTTTTCCGGGATGCGATTTGCACTTCACGTGCACCAGTCATTGTGTGCGCGACCGTGATTACCTGTCATAGACGTCGCGGACAAAGTAAGGAGCGACCCCCATGTCAATTTTATTCGTCCTACTTACATTTCTTCTGATTCTTACCGTCATGTACTTTCGCCGTCCGCAGGAGTCATCGGACAGCCTGCAGGTGGCGCCTTCCAAGATGGTCGCGGCGCCCCTCATGTTGCAGAACGCCGGCTTCGAAGTTCCGCAAGGTTACTATTTCCATCCTGGGCACACTTGGGCACGGGACGAAGGCCACCAGGACGCCCGCGTGGGAATCGACGCCTTTGCCGGTAACCTCTTCGGCAAGATTGACGCTATCGAACTCGCGGGCCTCAACCGCTGGATCCGCCAGGGTCAGAAACTCTGCACGGTTAAGCGCGAAGGCCAGAGTGTTGAGCTATTGTCGCCGGTCGAAGGCGTGCTGGTCTCCGTCAACCATGAAGTGCTGAAGAACCCGAACCTCGTCGTCGAAGACCCATACAAGAACGGTTGGCTGTGTGTGATTAAAGCACCCGAGCTGGCGATCAATGCCAAGAACCTCTTGCAGGGAACCATCATTTCCGGGTGGATGCAGAACAGCCTCGCCCGGCTCGGCACCAAATTGCAGCAACTCACTCCCGCCCTGGCGCAGGATGGCGGTCTGCCGACCAAGGGACTGTTCTTCCAGGTTGATGGCAGCGTGCAGCGGCAACTGGCAAAAGAGTTCTTCCTTACCTAGCGCCTGAAACGCACGAGACCAAGCGAGGATGCCATGGCGACCAAGAAAGCAATGCTCATCGATATCAAGCGCTGCATCGGATGCCTGAGTTGCGAGACGGCATGCAAGCAGCTCCACGGATTCAGCCCAGAACCCGAACCAACTCTCTCCGACACCGCGTTTACCGTGGTTGAGACCCGGGGTGACAAGTTCGTCCGCAAAATCTGCATGCACTGCGATGACCCGGCCTGCGCTTCGGCGTGTCCCGTCGGCGCGATCAGCAAGTCAGCGCCCGGTCCGGTGCTGTACAACGCCGACAAGTGCATCGGCTGCCGCTACTGCATGCTGGCCTGCCCCTATTCGGTGCCGCGCTACCAGTGGAGCAAGCTCGCGCCCTTCGTCAAGAAGTGCGATCTGTGCTCGGAGCGGATCAAGGCAGGCGGGCAGCCCGCCTGCACCGAAGCTTGCCCTGTGCAGGCGAGCGTTTTCGGCAATCGTGACGACCTGATCGCCGAGGCCTGGAACCGGATTCGCGGCGATTCGTCCTACGTGCCGCACATCTACGGCCTGGAAGAGGCGGGCGGAGGCAGCGTATTTTTCGTTTCCGATGTGCCGTTCGAGAAACTCGGCTTCAAGCCGGCGCCGACGGGCAACCAGCCCGTGCCGACTCTCACCGCCAGCGCGCTCGGCGACTCGCCGAAAGTCGTCATTATGGGCGGCACTATTCTTTCCGCCCTCTATTGGGTGACGCAGCGCCGGCGCGAAGTGGCCCTCGCTGAAGCCGAAGAAAAAGCCGCCATCAGCAAGATGAAAGACGAAAGGATCTGACCCATGCTCACGCGAATTAAATCGGAAATTACTCTGTGGCGCGTCATTACAGCAATCATATTTATTACTGGAATCTATGCGACGTATCTACGCTTCTTCGTTGGCTTCCGGGCCAGCACAAATCTCAGCGATCAGATGCCTTGGGGCTTGTGGGTCGGTCTGGGCACGCTATGTGGAATCGGCTTGTCGGCCGCGGGTTTCGGTATCAGTGCGGCAGTTTATCTGCTCAACATGGAGCGCTACCGGCCTATCCTGCGCGCCTCCATCCTGATCTCGTTTCTGGGCTACATGACCGTGTGTGTCGGCTACCTCTATGAGATCGGCCTGCCGTGGCGCTTCTGGCATCCCATCGTGATGTGGAACCACCGGTCGGTGCTGTTCGATGTGTGTGTCTGCATCATGACCTATACCGCGGTGCTGACTTTCGAGTTCGCTCCTGCGGTAATCGAGAAGCTCCCGTGGAAGCACTTGCGTGAGACCGTCCTGCACTTCCACCACAAGATCCTCGTTGGCATTGTGCTGGCGGGCGTGCTGCTGTCTTCGATGCACCAGTCGTATCTTGGTGGCCTCTATCTCATCGCGCGCGGCAAGGTGCATCCTCTGTGGTACTCGCAGTACATGCACGCGATGTTCTATCTCTCAGCGATTCCCGCCGGCCTGGCGCTCACCGTAATGGCCATCTACCTCAGCATGCGCTCGCTGAATGTGCGCGTGGACTTCAGCATCCTCAGCGATTGTGGACGCATGATTCAGTTGCTGCTCATCGTGTTTGCATTCTTCAAGGCGCTCGACCTGACGGCGAATCAGGCCTGGGGCTATGCCTTCCAGCGCACCAGCGAAGCAGCTTATTTCTGGCTGGAGATGTTGCTGTTCGCCGCGATTCCCATCTTCCTGTTGAGTTATGACCACGTTCGCTCCCATCCCGAGCGGTTGTACTGGGCCTGCGCGACGGTGGTCGCGGGATTTATGGTCAGCCGGCTCAACGTGTCCATCAACGCCCTTCAGTCGGCAATGGGAACGCACTATGTGCCTAAGTGGACGGAGCTGGCCTCCAGCGTGCTGGTGATTGCGGCGGCGGTCATCGTGTTCCGCTATGCCGTGATGTATCTTGACATACTTCCTAAGCTGCCCAAGGGTCCAAAAGGGTTTACCCGCTGGATGTCGA
>JBKQKT010000798.1:0-2807 GCA_052147365.1 Candidatus Korobacteraceae bacterium
GTCGCGCTCCAGTAATCGGCGCATGCGATCGAGCAGTTCGGCTCGCTCGTATGGGGTGAGGCCCGCCATCGCCGATGCTCCCGCCTGGGCCGCCGTGACCGCACGCTCTGTTGTCGACGCATCCGCCTCGTAGGTTTCTCCCACCGGCGTGCCATCGTAGGGGAGCCGGATCGTGCGCCGCACCTCCGTCCGCACCCACTCGCCCCCGACCAGCATCGGAAAGTCCTGTTTTTCAGTCACCGGTGTACCCATAGCCAGCTCTCCTCATCCTGCTGGCCGCGCCTCCGAACTGAGCAGCCCGCAGTCGAAGGTCAGGTGGTAAGACCCACCCTCCAGTGTAGCGCGTTTATTGCATCCGCGGCGAACCACCCCCATCACTTGCCCATCCGAGGAGAGCAGCTCAGAATCGTCCCGCCCCAATCCGTCGGTAACGACGAGCCAGACTGGTCTGGGCGTATGGCCGTGGCCACCAAGCGACACATCCGGGTTCACCTGCAAGGTGCTGCCGAGAGGGGCGAGGCGCCGCTCGCCCCTACGTCCTCTTGGTTTACCCACACGTTATCGAGGGATCAGGGTCCGGCCATTTGACTTGAACCGGAGCCGTCGATATTATCCAACTGTACAGATTTGCGGGCGTGTAGCTCAGGTGGATAGAGCAACGGATTTCTAATAGGATTTAAGCCGTCCAAGTTTTTCCATAGAAAACCAGAAAACCCTTATCCTAGATACACTTAGATACACTTGCGTACACCACGGCAGGCACCGTCCATGGGGTGCCGTGATGAAAAAAGTTGTCATCATTGTTGTTATCATTTTCGAAGTTTTCGTTTTCTGCGGGGTATATTGCGTACAGGAGGAGGCTACAACATAAAGACCAGCACAGCAGCATTGATCGTTCCGCTCGTCCTATCGTCCTGCGTCACGGCGGCGGGAATGGTTACCGCAAGCGGCAGTTCGAACTAAACTTCGACATGTTGAAGACGAAAACTGCAACGTGGTTCACGAAAACGGCAGGTGCGTAACACTATGAACGGCTCCGCCAACACCGACATCGAACTTCGTTCCTGGCCCCGCTGGGCATCGGAAGGGGGCAACACGCCGATGTTCGTCCGCACGGTTGCCGAAGCTGCCCTCATCGCTTGCTTGCCAGATTACGCCTTGCTGCGGCCAGTGCTGTTGGAACTGAAACGCCAGCATCCCCAGCCGCCGTCCGGTCCTGCTGCGCCTGACGACCCCGAACTTGCCCGGTGGCTCCAATGGGCCACGAGGGGCGGCAATGTGCTGTCGTTCGTTAGCGGAGTCGCGGAGGCGGCTGCTTACGCTTGCGCAAACGACTACGCACTGCTCCGGCCGGTCCTGATTGAGTTGAAGAGGCGCTACCCAGAGAACCTGCACATCACTGTCGCCGAAACGTTCGGCTCGTGTGGAAATGCTGGACGGGGAGGCAGCATGGCGCCCACGTACCCCTGTTCTCTCAATGGGGTCTCGTCAATCAACTGGGGACCAGAAAATACAGCAGCGATCGCTTCTCGCGCCGGAGAATCAACTTCTGGCTTCGCAGGTCAAGGCCCTCTGGCCCGAGTGCCCGGCGCGCGTTTCGAGCGATGGCAACCATCTTTTCATCGCACCTTCGAGAGGCGCGTCCGCGACAAAGCCACTTGACGGATCCTCAATACTTGTTGACGCGCAGGCCATCACCATCAGCAAAGCCGAGCGTACGCTTCGCCACTGAGCTCCTCGATACTTCTTCTACGATACCTGGGACATTATCTTTAGCATTCGGGGAAATGTAAACACGTACGGCTGTGGTTCGCCTATACTAGGTCGCGGCCCCAGGCAGCCTTAGCGACCAAGCTTAACAATGTTAGCGGCCTACGGCTAACCCGCTGGAATCACTGACGGATGAGTTTTTGGTAGGTCACGGGCAGCCGGGTTGCGAACGTGTCCGCGCCGCCTCGATTCCAGAGGAACCCATGAGCTCAAATGCCAGCGTCAGGACCGCGCTGAGCGCCGGTCTTGCAGTCCTCGCAGTCCTCGCCTGTACCGATGTATCCGCAGCGTCCCGGCGGTCCTGGCCGGAACCCAAATATCCGGTCCGTATCGAGGAGGATGTCATGGTGAAGATGCGGGACGGAATCAGACTGGCCACCGATCTGTACATGCCCGTCGGAGCCGGCGCTAAACTGCCCGCAGTCCTTATTCGCACTCCTTACAATAAGGCTCCGTATCGCACCGCCGACAGCGACGCGCACAGCCTTGCCGGACAAGGTTATGTCGTTGCCGTGCAGGACCTCCGGGGCAAGTATCAGTCCGAGGGCGACTATTTCGAGTTCTCCGGCGATGCCACCGACGGCTATGACACAGTTGACTGGCTGTCGCATCAGCCCTGGTCGAACGGTAACGTGGGCACCTACGGTTGCTCCTATCTCGGTGACGTGCAAATCCTGCAAGCGCCGCAGCGCCACCCGAATCTCAAGGCGATGATTCCGGCTGCTGCCGGAGCTTCGGTCGGCAGCGCGGGCGACCGGTACTACTACTTCGGCAGCTGGAAAGCGGGAACCTGGGAACTCGCCAGCGGTCTGGGTTGGTATGCAAATGCCGGGAGTAGAGTGCGCGGTCTGCCTGCTCACGAGATTCCCGACAGCGCGCTGCGGAAATTCTGGATGACGCTCCCGCTGCTCGGTATGGTGCAGCGGGCCGGCGGGCCGCCTACCGATTGGGACGACACGCTGTCCCACGAACTGGGGGATCCGTGGTTGGATCGATTCGGTCCGCTCCGGAACGATCACCGCTTCAATGTTCCAGCG